>DATHUY010000058.1 GCA_035461765.1 Longimicrobiales bacterium | reverse complement strand
GTCGACGAAGATGAGATCGCGATTGTGGTAGCGGAACGGCGTGTCAATACTGTCGCGCGTCGTGCCGGCCACCTCGCTCACGACCATCCGGTCTTCGCCGAGCAGCCGGTTGACGAAGCTGGACTTGCCGACATTCGGCTTACCGATCACCGCGACGTAGAGACCGCTATCCTCGCTGTCGGTATCCACTTCGGGCAGCTCGGCTACGATGGCGTCGAGCAGGTCGCCCGAGCCCTTGCCGACGACGGAGCTCACCGGATGCGGCTCGCCGAGACCGAGGCTCCAGAATTCGTGCTGTGCGATCTCGTCAGGGATGCGGTCGAGCTTGTTGACGGCCAGTACGACCGGAAGGCTCGTGCGTCGCAGCATCGTCGCAATCCGCTCGTCATCCGCGTGCGGACCCGTCTGCCCATCCACGAGCAGTACGATCACGTCGGACTCTGCCAGCGCCGCTTCCACCTGCACGCGGATCGCTACGGGCATCTCCTCTTCGCTGCCCGGCTCCAGCCCGCCCGTATCCACGAGATAGAACGTGCGCCCGTTCCATTCCGCACGTGCGAAGTTCCGGTCGCGCGTGACGCCCGGAACATCCTCCACGATGGCACGGCGTTCGCCGAGTACGCGATTGAAGAACGTGGATTTTCCGACATTGGGACGGCCGACGACGGCAACAACCGGCAGACCGCGCCTCACGCTGACACGAGGGCGGAGATGAGCTCGTGCGCCGGTACTGCGCGCGCCGGCGCGATCGCAGACTCGAGGTCGCTCAGCGGCATGCTGTCAATGAACAGTACGTCGTCGTTGAGCGCTTCGGCAGGCAGCAGCACGACGTCGAATGTGCCGGCAGCGGCCACTGCAGCCGCGATGTCACGGCCTGCCAGGAGGCCGGCCGTCGTCACTGTCGGGCCGAACAGCTCGTTCTCTACCCCGATCACCTGCACGGTCGCACCCGTGTGCCCGGCCAGCCGCGCTGCAAGGGGCTCGAACACCGCTGCCATCCGGGTGCCCGTAACGATCGCGATGCGGCGGCCTGCCATCCGCGGGACACTCGACAGACCTGTAGCGAAGTCGTCCTCCAGTCGACGGACGGCCCCGACGCCGTTCTCCGTCAGCGGCCAGTCATCGTAGTACGCCGCGGGCGGCATGGCGGCACCGGCGATGAAGTACATCTCGTCGCCTGCATACGCCCAGCCCGTGCCCCGCTCCTGTTGCGCCCGCGTGCGCGCGGCATCGATCTGAATGATCGCGTCCGCCGCCTCCTGGCGTGTCAGCAGCCGCACCGGGCGGTTCAGGTTGTACTGCGTAAGCCCGACAGGCACGACGCTCAGCGACAGCACGTTCGGACCGAGTGTCCAGAGGTCATCGATCGTCCGCTGCAGATGCGCGCCGTCGTTCCACTCCGGACACAGCACCACCTGCGTGTGAACCTCCAGGCCGGCCTCGGTGAGCTCGCGCAGCTGATCGACGATCTCGCCGCCACGCGGCACGCCCAGCAGGCGCATGCGGACATCCGGCTCGGTGGCGTGCACGCTCACGTACAGCGGCGAGAGCCGCTGCTCGATCAGACGCCGGAAGCCGGCTGGACCGAGGTTCGTGAGCGTGACATAACTGCCGTACGTGAAGGAGAGGCGGAAATCGTCATCCTTCAGGTGCAGCGACTGGCGGACGCCGTTCGGATTGCCGTCAATGAAGCAGAACACGCACTTGTTCGCGCACTGCCTCACCGGGTCCGCGGCGGGGATGATCCCCAGCGACTCGCCCGCATCCTTCTCGATCTCGTAGACGGTCGGCCCGTCGCAGCCGGGGGATGCGACCTCCAGCTCGAGCAGGCCTTCGACTTCCATGAACCGGTAGTCGATGGCGTCGCGCACGAGCTCGCCGTTGATGCGCACGACGCGGCTGCCGATCTCCAGGCGGAGGTCGGATGCAATGCTGTCGGGTGCGACTGCGGCGATTCGAACCATGAGCCTCGTGCGACGAGGGGCAGCCAGCCGGCTGCCCCGTCAATCTCGTGTGCAGCAGTGAAAGTTACCGCAACACACCCCGCGACTCAACCCGTGGAGGGGACCCCCGGCGTGGCAGAAGGTGGCTGTCGAAGCGGTGTGTCCCCTGCCCTGATCCGGTACCCCGCCCGAATCAGGCGGCCGGCGTCGGGAGCGGTGTGCCGCACGATGAGCACACGGTGTCCCCCGGGTCGAACGCCTCACCGCAGGAGGGGCACGCGAACACGACCTCCCCGGCACCATCCATGTGCTGCCCCAGCACGCGCATGGCTTCGAGATAGTCGTAGGCGGGCACGAGCACACGTACGGGGCTCAGATCGCCCAGCTCCACGCCGAAGGAGCGGTCCTTCTGCGAGAGCACAGCGGCGTCGACGCCCTCCGACTGCAGGTTCTCCTTGATCAGATCCGCCTCGACGTCGTCCGACGTCGTATAGATCTGAGCCCAGCCCTCGATCACCGGGATGCCGCCGTGGACGGGACAGGCGTGATGCATCTCGTCGGTGGAGTCGCACTCCTGACAGACGGGGTCGCCGCAGACGACGCAAACGCCCACGGCCGAGCGATCGGGGTGCCTGCGGCAGTCGAGCGTGCCCTTATGGAGGTGGCCGCAGGCCGGGCACGCCGGGCCCTCGGCGTCGATCTCCTGTTCGCAGCGGGGACAGCGAATCGTTGTTTCCATGGAATCCTCTGGCGGTTTTTGACCGTCAGAGTGCAAGAAGCATGCGGTAGTCGTTCAGCCGGATGCCGGCGCGAAACGGACCAGGCCACACCCCGACGAGGGAGAGGCATGGAGCCCCGGATGGAGATTCCGAAGGTCCATGCCTCTCGACGTGAGTCCCTGCCGCGACTCAGCTCCTGACGACGTACTTCCAGCCGGCCGCCTCTTCAGGAACCGTGAGGGTCGTCTCGAAGTTGCTGGTCGCATCGACAGCGGGCGCCGTCACGGTGATGTCCTCGCCGGCCAGCTCATTGCCGTCGCGGTCGATCGCGGAGAAACGGAACGTGATCGGCGAGCCGGGCTCTGCCTTCAGGTTCGTAACGCGGCCGACCACCTGTACGGAGCCTTCGCCGCGTACGATCGTGATACCGGAGACCTCGAACGGCAATGCGGCGTGCCTCTCGAGAGTTGCGAGGGCGGCGTTGCGGAGTGCGTCGGCATCCCCGGTACCGAGCTCGGCGAGCGAGCGCTGCGCCTGTGCGAGCATCATCATCGCGTTGCGGTTCGTCGGGTCGAGCGCGAGAAGCTGCTCGGCCGCCGTCCGCAGCGACTGGTTGAGCCGCGTCAGCTCTGCGACGATCTCCTGCTGACGGGCCGCATTCGCACCTTCACGCTCCGTCTCCAGCGCGCCGGCCTGAGCATACAGCGACTGCCCCAGGTTGTAGAGCGACTCGTGCGAAACCGGGTTGATCGCGATCACGCGATCGAACGCGGTTGCCGCGCGGCCGTAGTCCTGTGCCGTGAAGAGGCCGATGCCGATGTTGAATAGCGTCGACTCCGACAGGTCCTCCTGGCTGAGCAGCTCGCGGTACGCGGTCGCGGCCTCCTCCGTCTTGCCGGCGCGCGACATGACGACGGCGAGGTTCGCCCGGGCCATGGCATTGCCCGGCTGCGACTCGAGCAGCTGGCGGTACACCTGCTCCGCTTCCGCGAACTTCTCCTGCCCGGCGTAGATGTTGGCCAGGCGCATGGCCACCGTGAGCTCATCTTCCGCCCACACCGCCAGCTCCTCTTGAGTCTGCTTCGCGCGCTCCGGACCGCGCATGACGGCCAGGGCGTCCTTGAACACCGCTTCTGCCGCGGCGAGATTGCCCTGCTGCACGTATACGGAACCGAGTGTCACCATCGCCTCGGGCCGCTTCCGGTAGAGCGTGTTGGCGACGCTCAGCGACTTGATCGCCTCCTCCATGTTGTTCGCCTGGAGGGCCGTCACGCCCGCATTGTACGCCTCGATCCACGCGGACAGCCGCATCGGGTCGATCTCTTCGGCGTACTCCGGATACAGGCTCTCCGCCCGGGCAAACGCCGAGTCGGCACCTGCCCAGTCCTTCAGACCCACGTAGGCCTGACCCGCCTGGAACCACGAGCGCGGATTGTCCGGGGATGCCTCCACGCCTGCGAACGCCGACTCGAGCGCCTTCTTCAGGAACTCGTTCTTGTCCGCTATTACGGGCTCACGCTCAGCCTGCGACAGATACGTCTCCGCGCTGCGCGTATGCATGTTGTTGGATGGCTTCTGCGCTTCCGCCGCGGCGGGTGCCAGAACTGCTGCTGCCGCGACCAGCACCGTGCTCCAACGATTCATCGACGAACCTCCATCCGGATCAATCAGGTATCGGAACGGCGACTCATACACCGCCCGGGCCTGCTTTGTTTGTGTGCCGGCTCATCCGCCGGTTTCAGCGCTCCCGGCCTCGCCCAGGCCGGTGCGTACCTCGTGCGGTGTCAGGCCCAGGGCCCGAGCAGCCGCCGCGATATCCTCGTACTCCGGTTTGGCGCGCGAGGTCCCGTCAGGCAGCCGCACCCGCTTCCACCGGATCGGCTGACCGCGCCATTCCGTCTCTTCCTCATCGCGTTCCAGCACAGTGCGTTCCACCGTCCAGCGGCGGATGCCAATGGTACTGGTGGCGCGGAAAACCACCGTTTCGAGCTCACGCAGCCTTGCCGCGGGCGCGAGGACCTCCAGCCGCGTGCCGGGGCGTCCCTTCTTCATGCCGACCGGGAGCAGCACGGCGTCCACTGCGCCCGCCTCGAACAGCGCCGTCTGCGCTGCGGCGAGGTATTCCGGCGCCAGATCATCGATGTCAGCCTGGAGGAGCCAGAGCGGTTCCGAGCCAGCGGCATCGCGGGAGATGATCACACGAAGGACGTTCGGAAAGTGCTCCGGGTCACGGGTGCCGGCGCCGAAGCCCGTCCGCTCGATCGTGAAATGGTCGGCCAGGCCGCGTCCTTCGGTGAGCGTCGCGAGAATGGCGGCACCTGTGGGCGTGGTGCACTCGCCGGGCAGGTCCGCGCCCGTGAGCGGGACGCCGCTCAGGATGTCGAGTGTGGCCGGCGCGGGAACGGGATAGCGTCCGTGCGCGATGTCGACCCATCCGCTTCCGAGCGCGACGGGCCGCGTGCGGAATGCGGTGAATCCCAGCTGCTCCACTGCGGCCATGGCGCACACGATGTCCAGAATGGCATCGGTCGCCCCCACCTCGTGGAAGTGAACCTTCTCGATGCTCGTGCCGTGAACCTTCGCCTCGGCCTCGGCGATGCGGCGGAATGCTTCCCGCGCCCGGGTGCGGGCCAGCTCCGTGGTGTTGCACCGGTCGATGATCTCGACCACGTGCCGCAGGTGCCGGTGTGCGTGCTCGGGCGGATAGGAGAACCGGATGTGCGGCGCGCTGATACCGCGCCGATTCACTCGGTCGATGTGAACATCCACGGGACCGATGCCGAGGTCACGGACGAAGTCGCGCAGCCACTTCTCGCTCAGCCCGAGATCGACGAGTGCCGCGAGGGTCATGTCCCCGCTGATGCCGGCGAACGGATCGAAGATCAGCATGCTCATGTTTCCCCCGTCGGGATCTCCCGCGCTGCGCTCGCGTCGGAGGCCGTTTGCGCCGCGGTCAGCGACGCGAGCACGCGCTCCCTGCCCTGCACGAACATGACCGCGCCGAGCGGCGGGCCGTGCTCCCGTCCGGTCAGTGCACGGCGGAGCGGCTCGTACAGCGCGCGACCTTTCACACCGCTTGCGCGACCGATGTCCTGGAGAGCGGCACGCAGGTTCTCTTCCTTCCATTCCGGCAGGTCGTCGAGCGTCGTCAGCGCCGCGGCAATGACGGGACTGTCGACCTGCGTGCGGGTCAGCGGGAAGAACTCCCCGAGCTGCTCGTTGACGTCGGCGAACGTCACGAAGTGGGTCCGTGTCGCCGACACTGCGGCAGTCAGCGTGTCGTCGTCGAGATCGAATCGATCCCGATCGACGAACGGCCGGATGGCATTGAGCAGGTCAGGAAGCGGCATGCGTTCGATGTGCTTTGCCGACAGCCAGCGCAGCCGCGCCGGGTCGAACATCGCATCGGCGACGCCGATGCGCTCGAGTGAGATCTCCTCGATCAGCTGCTCCCTCGACAGAACATCCTCGCCGCTTGGACTCGACCAGGAGAGCAGCGAGAGGTAGTTCAACAGGCCATCCGGGTGGTAGCCCTGCGCGCGGTACTCGGCCATGCCGGATGCGCCGTGCCGCTTGGACAGCTTCTGTCGATCCGGACCGAGCACCATCGGGACGTGCGCGAACACCGGGCGCGCTGCATCCAGCGCGTCGAACAGCAGGACCTGGCGCGGCGTGTTGGACAGATGGCCGACGCCGCGGATGACGTGCGAGATGTGCATCTCGATGTCGTCCACTACCACGGCGAAGTTGTAGGTCGGCCGGCCATCGGAGCGCAGGAGGACGAAGTCCGCGATCTCCTGGCTGGCGAACTCCACGCGGCCGCGCACTGCGTCCTCGATCGCGATCGTCTGCCCGGCAGGGACCCGGAATCGCAGGGTGTGCGACTCAGTGGCGGCGCGGCCCTGAGCGACGGCCGCATCGAGTGCCGCGCACTCACAGGGGGCGCGACGCTCCAGCGTATCTTCCGTGGGATCGGCGGCGCAGAAGCAGCGATAGGCATGGCCGCTTTCGAGCAGCCGTTCTGCGTAGCGGTGGTATGCAGGGCCGCGTTCGGACTGACGATACGGGCCATACGGGCCCTGACCGGGACCCTCGTCCCAGCCGAGGCCGAGCCACAGCAGGTCCTGACGGACCCCCGCCTCTGCGCCCGGCACGTTCCGCTCGACATCCGTGTCCTCGATGCGCAGCACGAAGCAGCCTCCCTGCTGGCGCGTGAAAAGCCAGTTCAGAACGGCGATGCGTGCGTTGCCGACGTGGAGTGAGCCGGTGGGGCTCGGTGCGAAGCGGGTGCGGATCACGTTCGCTGGCGCAGGTGCTCGACGATCTGCTCGGCGAGCCGGCCGGAGAAGCCGGGCAGGCTGGCAATGTCCGTCGCGCTGGCGGACCGCAGCGCGCGCACGCTGCCGAAGCGCTCGAGCAGGGTGCGCTGCCGTGCCGGTCCCACACCAGGTATCGATGACAGCTCGCTCACCAGCGTCCTGCTTCCTCTGAGCTTGCGGTTGTAGCCGTGCGCGAAGCGGTGTGCCTCGTTGCGCAGGCGTTGCAGCAGCCGCAGCGCGGCGCTGGTGCGCGGCAGGCGCAACGGCTCCGGGCGGGCGACAAGGTAGATCTCCTCCTCGCGCTTCGCCAGACTCGCAAAAACCGCATCCGACGCCCCTGCCACGCGTGCCGCGCCCACGGCCGCATTGAGCTGGCCGCGCCCGCCATCGATGATGATCAGCTCCGGCAGAGGCTTCTGTTCCGCCAGCCGGCGCTGCACGTACCGGCCGACCACTTCCTCCATCGAGCGGAAGTCATCATTACCCCAGTCGCCGCGGATGCGGAAGCGGCGGTACTCACTCTTGTCCGGCTCCCCGTTGCGGAACACCACACAGCTGCCGACTACCTCCGTGCCCTGCGTGTGCGAGATGTCGAAGCATGCAATCAGTCGCGGCACGACCTTCAGCTCGAGAGCGTCCTGCAGGTCGTACAGTACGTCGTCGGCACGCGTCTCGATCGAGTGTCCCAGGACCGCACGTTCCTCGAGCAGGTGACGTGCGTTCTGATTTGCCAGCTCCACCAGCCGCAGCTTATCGCCGCGCACCGGAACGTGCGTACCCGTCCGCCGCTGCGCGACCTCGCTCAGCAGCTCCTCCACCGTGGGCCGGTCCTCGAAGTCGACCGGCAGCAGCACATCCCGCGGCAGGTCCGCGGTGCCGTGCTCGCCGCGCCCGAAATAGAATCGAGTCGTCGCAGTGGACACTACCTCCGCGTCCCCGCCTTCCCCGAGATTCTCGAAGAAATCGACCTCGCGCCCGAGCAGCTTGCCCTCGCGTACGCGCAGCAGGACCGCGCATGCACTGTCACCATCGCGTGCAATGCCGATGATGTCCGTGTCGCCGCCACGCACGTCGAGCGCGCGCTGGCGCCGCTCCAGTCCTTCCAGGCCGTTCAACACGTCGCGCAGGGTGGCCGCACGCTCGAAGTCGAGCGACTCCGCCGCCTTCTGCATGTCAGCTGTGACGCGCTCGCGCACTCCGCGTGTGCGGCCGCCGAGGACTTCGAGAATCTCATCGACCATCGTGCGATAGGCGTCGCGCGTCTGCAGCCCCACACACGGTGCCAGGCAGCGCCCGATGTGATAGTCGAGACATGGCCGCGCAGGTGCGTCGTCCGGCAGGTTGTAGCGGCAGCTGCGCACGGTGTAGAGCCGCTTGACCACCTCCAGCGCCTGCCGCATCGCGCCCACTTCCGTATATGGCCCGAAGTAGCGACCGCCGTCGTTGTCCAGCCGCCGCGTCACGTACACCCGCGGAAAGCTCTCCTGAAGCGTGACCTTGATGTACGGATATCGCTTATCGTCGCGCAGCTGGATATTGAAGCGGGGGCGATGCTCCTTGATGAGATTCGCCTCCAGCAGCAGCGCCTCCGCCTCCGTGCCGACCACGATCGTGTCGATGTCCACGACCCGGCGCAGCATCTCCTGGTTCTTCAGCGATGTCGCCGGGTCCGCGGAGAAATGACCGCGCACCCGTGCCCGCAGCGACTTTGCCTTGCCGATGTAGAGGGTCTCGCCCTGGCGGTCCTTGAAGAAATAGACGCCGGGGCGGTTGGGCAGCGATTTGAGCTTGCTCGTGAGACCTTCGCGGGGCACGCGTTCTCCTGCTTCGAATTCCGGCCCTTATACCCCGCGGCGCTCCAGGGGATTCTGTCCAGCCGGATCCCTCTCGCGTGCTTGCGAGTGGCTTGGGCGCGCGGCGCCCGGTCCGCTACGCCTTCCTGCGACGGAAGCGCGCCAGCGCCGTCCGTACTTCCCCGACCCCGAAGAGGCTGGCCAGGCCGAAGTACAGCAGCCCGAACGGTGCCATGACCACAAACAAAGAGAATATCAGAGGCAGTGGCGGGAGCGCGTAGAGCAGCCCGCGGCCGGCTGCGGCTGCAATGAGCGCGGCGCCGACCAGACGCAGCAGGACTCCAGCGGCGGACGCGTCGCCGATACGGCGGCCGAGCGCGCGGCGCAGGAGCGTCCATTCCAGCCAGGCGGCGAGGCCGGTGCCTGCGGCGAGCCCGGCGACGCCGATCGGATTGCCGAAGACGGTCACACCAGGACCCAGGCTGATTGTGACACCGCGAACCGTGATTGGCTCGAGCAGCATCATGAGCGTGCCGCCAAGCACAGCTGACGTTATTACACGGATCAGCGCAATCTTCGCCGGCGTCTTCGTATCGCCGAGGGCGTAGAGCGCCGAGGAGTAGAGGCGTGTAGCGGTGGATGCGAGCAGACCTATGGAGTAGCCGACGAGAATCAGATACACAAGGACAGTGTCGTCGCGCGCGAACTCGCCGCGCTCGTACATCGCACCGATGATGATATCGCCGAGCGCCAGATAGCCGACGACAGACGGAACCACGAATACCGCCATCTGCCGCAGCCCGGCCGCTACACGCCGGCGCAGCGGTTCCGCCTCACCGCTCCCCGCTCGTGACAGCTCCGGCAGCTCGGCCGCGGCAATTGACATCCCGAACAGACTGACCGGCAACATATAGAGCGTTTGTGCGTACCCGAGTGCAGCCACCGCGCCAGCAAACAGGAATGATGCCAGCCACATGTCCACCCAGCCGCTCAATTGCACGACACCGCGCCCCATGATAGCGGGGCCAGCGTTGCGCACGACCGTTCGGACTCCGTCGGATTTTACATCCACCCGCGGGCGCAGCCCCTTCTGGAGCCGGAGCACCCATGGGAGCTGGACGAGGAACTGGAGTGCACCGCCGACGAGTGCTCCCCAAGAGAGCGCGACCACCAGGTCGCGCTGATCGAGCCGCGTCCCGAACACGAGCAGGACGGTGATCATTGCGGCGTTCCACAGCACCGGAGCCGTGTACGAGACGAAGAATTTGCGGTGGCTGTTCAGGATCCCCAGAGCCCATGCCGACAAGACGAGCACGCCGGTCATCGGGAAGATGATGCGTGTGCAGGCGATGGTGAGATCCCGGATCTCGCCCTCGAATCCCGTGAGAAAGATGCTGACGAGAACAGGAGCGAGCAGCACTCCGAACAGAGACAGCGCTCCGGCCACACCCAGCAGCAGGGCGAAGATGGCACCAGCGAGGCGCCCGGCTGCCTCCTCGTCCCCCTTCTCGAGCAGCCTGGAATAAACGGGGATGAACGATGCGCTCAGCGTCCCTTCGCCGAGCAGGTTCTGGAGCACGTTCGGCATGCGTAACGCGGCACGGAACGCCGATGCGAAGCCGCTGTTGCCGAGGTAATTTGCGAAGATGATATCGCGGACGAAGCCCGCGATGCGGCTCAGCAGAATTCCGGCGCCCACGAGCCGGGCTGACGAGAATCCGGCCCCCTCCGCCTGCACCGGCTCCGCAGCTTCGCCCTCGGGCGAAGCAGGCTCAGTGGTTTGGCTCACCGGGCGGCAGCGCTCCCGGCGCACGCTTTTCTTCGAGCAGCTTGTGGATGAACTCGCTCTCCTCGTCCAGCCGCTGTACTTCGCGGTTGAGCCGGTCGATCTCGCCTTCGAGCGCGGCGAGACGGCGGTCGGACAGCGATTCCGGACCGCGTCCGCCTTCCATGCGCGCGGCGATGGCGCGACCGACCTGCGAGTCGAGGATGACCGCAACGAGCGGTATCATCAATGCGACGAGTAGTACGATCAGAACCAGACTCATAGGTGGCCAAGGTACGGGTGCCCGAGCGACAGTAGCAAGGACGCTGCCATGCGATCCGCGTCACTCACCTGCGCATTGATTCTCCGGCTACTGGCAGGCGGGACCGCGCCACGACGCAGTCCCCGCCGGCTCCATGTCGAGTTCGGCCTCGATCGCTGCAATGATGCCGCGGCCGTACGCCGCCACACAGGTGAGCGGCCCCAACACGCGCTCCTGAGGCTTTCCGTCCGGATGTATCTGCGATGCGAGCCGGCGCAGCTGCTCTATCCTGACGTGGTTGGAAGTCCGGAGATGAGCCCTGATCTTCTTCTCAGCGGCCGCCGCATCGAGCAGGCTGGCATTGCGTGAGCTGCGCAGAGGGCCGCGGAGCGTTGGATCGATCCGACCGGCGGCTGCTGCGAGCTCGTCATACGTTGTCTCGAGCGCGGTGCGCAGGGAGTCCAGGGCCCCGGCAACGTCCGCCGGCATCGCGTCGGAGACCGCGTCTGCCACTACCTCCCGAAACGGCCGGCGCAGCGCGTCGGCATCGATACCCAGCCGCTCGAGCGTCCTGCACGCCTTCTCGTCGACAAGCGTGACACTCGGTCGAGGCACCACCACGGGTGGGAGTATGCCGTGCGCCTCGAACAGGCACCCGATCTGCGCGAAATAGCTCAGCTCGGACGGACCTGCCACGTACGCAAGCGTCGGGAACACGGCGCTCTCGACGACCGGCCGCAGCAGAACATTCGGCGAGAATCGATCGGGGTATGCCTCGATCATCTCGAACAGTGCTCCCTCGCCTATCCCGCTCCGCTCCCGCCGCGTGGCCCAACCGCGCGCTGTACGGATGATGCGATCGCGTCCCTGCTCGTCGATCAGCATCAGGTTCGACGCACCTTCCGCCACGGCGACCTGCTCGTCGTAGCCGGCTTCCTGCAGCCGGCTCGTCTGCCGCGCCACGGGGTCGCTGCCGGCGAGTACGCGCGCCGCATCGGCACGCAGCACGGGTCCGGCGGCGCGACGCAGCGCGGGATGCGCGGAATCGACGATGGCGACGCGGCGGTCGTGCAGCAGATAGCGCAATGTCGCAGCGAACGACGCGGCGACTGTGCTGTCCGGGACGTATGCGGCACGCACGTGCGCCATGACCTCGACGGCGTGCACGGTATCCGGCAGCGACGCAGCCAGCTCAGTGACCGCCTCCTCCACGCCGGGGCCCCAGGTGCGCATGCTCAGCGGCACCGGCGGGGCGTCCGCGGCGCCCTTCACAGTGATTCGGCGTACGTACTGCTGGGCGTCCAGAACCGAAACGTGGTTAGCCTCGTCCCAGTCGTGATCGTCGCTGCCGATCCAGAACAGTGCGAGCACCGGCCGGCTCAGGCGTCGTTCGAGCGAATCGGCCAGACGTATGGCGCCGAGAATCTTGTAGATCGTATAGAGTGGTCCGCCGAACAGCGCCGGTTGCTGTCCCGTTGTGACGAAGAAGCCGTCCCCCGCGAGAATCCGCTCGAGGCGACCGGCCGCATCCCCGAGCGGCTCGATCGCCGCGCCGGCCGCGGCACGTGCATGCGGGTCGAGGCGCGCCTCGACCTCCACCGCTTTGCGTTGGTACGCGGCCGCGTCACTATGGTGTCCGGTGTAGAATGCCGAGAGATCCCGGCCGGCGAGATAGTCCTGCAGGAGCTGCCCGCCGGGGAGGGGTCGGATGAGGATGGCTGGGGCGTCCGCGAGGCCCGGTTCGAGAACGGTCCGGTCGGCGCTCATGGGCGGCATGGCGCCCGCCGCGTACAGCAGCCGCTCACTCTGCGTCGCGCCCTTTGTGGTACGGCTCGCCGCGCGCGATCGTCCCGGCGCGGTACAGCTGCTCGAGCAGCAGCAGCCGGGCGAGGTCGTGCGGCAGGGTGAACGTCGACAGTCGCATGCGTCTGTCTGCTTCCTTCAGTACAGTGTCGCCCAGACCGAGTGCGCCACCGATCACGAACGCGATTCCGGGAAGCGCGTGTAATGCGCCGCGCTGAATATGGCGCGACAGACGCTCCGAGGACCATGCGTCCCCGCGAACGGTCAGCGCGACGAGCTCCGCGCCCTTCGGCACGCGGTCGAGCAGGCGTGCCGCCTCCGCGTCGCGTATCGCGTCGTCCGCGAGCCCGCGCCGCGCCTTCTCCTCCCTGACCTCGATGACTTCCACCGGCCAGTAGCGGCGCGTGCGGGTCTGGTACTCCTCGATCGCCGGCGCGAGCACACGTCCGCTCCGTCCGACCGTGATCAGCCACAGCTTCATCAGGCGTAGATGCCGCGCAGCTTGTGCACCGCGGCGACACGATCGATCGACAGCATATACGCGGCCGTGCGCATGTTCACATTATGCGCCTTCGAGTACTGCAACACCTGATCGAACGCTCGGATCATCACCTCGCGCAGTCGCTCGATCACGGTGTCCTCACGCCAGTAATAGCCCTCGCGGTTCTGTACCCACTCGAAGTAGCTGACCGTCACGCCGCCCGCGTTCGCAAGGATATCGGGAATGACGAATACGCCCTTCTCTTCCAGGATCGCGTCCGCGAATGCAGTGGTCGGACCGTTGGCACCTTCCGCGATGATGCGGGCCTTGATGTTGCCCGCGTTCCGGCGCGTGATGACGTTCTCGAGCGCGCACGGCGCCAGCACGTCGCAGTCGACCTCTAGCAATTCCTCGTTCGTGATCGCTTCACCGCCCGGGAACCCCTCGAGGAAGCGGTTCTCACGAATCCACTCGAGCGCCTCCGACACATAGATCCCGTTCGGGTTGTACACCCCACCCGTCTTGTCGCTGATCGCCACCACCGTCAGCCCTTCGGCCTCCAGCAGCTTCGCCGCGACGGACCCCACGTTACCGAATCCCTGCACGGCGATCTTGGTTCCGTTGAGCGGCATGCCGAGCTCACGCAGCGCCTCCTTCACGACGATCTTCACGCCGCGCCCGGTCGCTTCACGCCGGCCGAGGGAGCCGCCCATCGTTACCGGCTTGCCCGTCACCACGGCTGTGACCGTGTGGCGCTTGTGCATGGAGTACGTGTCCATGATCCACGCCATCACCTGCTCGTTCGTATTCACGTCCGGCGCGGGCACGTCGGACTCCGGACCGAGAACCTCCAGAATCGACGCCGTGTAGCGCCGTGTCAGCCGCTCCAGCTCGGCCGTCGACATGCGAAACGGCTCGCAGATCACGCCGCCCTTCGCGCCCCCGAACGGGATGTCGACCACGGCGCATTTCCACGTCATCCAGGCCGCCAGCGCCGTCACCTCGTCCAGCGTGACGCCCATGTCGAAGCGGATACCCCCCTTCGCCGGCCCGCGCGACGTGTTGTACAGCACGCGGTACCCCGTGAACACCTCCACCTCGCCGTTGTCCATCGCGACGGGGATCGATGTCACGATCTGCTTCTCCGGATGACGCAGAATCCTGTAAATGCCCTCGTCGAGGTGCAGCAGCTCCGCCGCGTGGTCGAAGCGCTGCATCATGGCCTCGAACGGATTCGTCTCGCCGGTCACCTCTGGAACGGCCGTTCCTCTGACCGCTGCTTCCATAGGACTGCCTGTCTCCTTATGACTCGCCGCGTGACACGACCGTGTCGCGCAGGAATCGCTCATTGTCACGGTACGGAAAGTCCAGGTTGTAATGCAGACCGCGGCTCTCGAGGCGTTGCCGCGCGCACGTCACGATCAGGTCCGACACCTCGACCAGATTCCGCAGCTCGACCGCAGCCGTATCCGTCCGCGCCGCGATCAGTCCGCGCGTCTGTTCGCGCAGTCCCGCGAGGGCAGCGGCGGCTGCGTCCAGCCCCTGTGCATCGCGCACGATACCGGCGCGCTCCCACATCAGATCGCGAAGTCCATTCCGCAGCGATCCGACATCGGTATCGTCCATCGGCGTCATCGCCGGCGTCGTACTCGTCGTGGGCGACTCCATGGGCTGTCCGTCGGCCTGGCCGGCCCGGTCCAGCTCTTCCTCCACGTGCTGGGCCGCACGGTGGCTGTAAACAACTGCTTCGAGCAGAGAATTGGATGCTAGACGATTTGCCCCGTGAACGCCAGTGCATGCGACCTCTCCGGCGGCGTACAGGCCGGCGATCGAGGTGCGGCCGGTCGCGTCCGTGACGACGCCGCCGCAGCTGTAGTGGGCGGCCGGTACGACAGGGATTGGGTCCGTGCGGATGTCGAGCCCACGCTCCGCGCACTCGGTGAAGATGCCGGGGAAACGCTGCTCGATGTGACCGGTTGGAATCGACTCGAGGTCGAGCAATACATAGTCGTCACCGGTGCGCTTGAGCTCCAGATCGATTGTGCGCGCGACGACATCGCGTGGCGCCAGCGAACCGAGGGGGTGGACCCCGGCCATCAGATCGGAGCCATCCTTCCTGCGGAGTACCGCCCCTTCACCGCGGACGGCCTCGGAGATGAGGAAGGCCCGCTCACTCGCGGGATAGAGCGCCGTCGGGTGGAACTGGACGAATTCCAGGTTTGCGAGAATGCCGCCGGCGCGGTAGGCCATCGCCACGCCGTCACCGGTGGCAATGTCCGGGTTTGTCGTGTGCCGGTACGCGTGGCCGAGTCCACCGGTCGCGAGCAGCACCATTCCGGCGGTGAACTCGATGAGCGCACCGGTACGGTGCTCGAGCAGCAGCGCTCCCGAACACCGTTTCGCTCCCGTGCGATCGTCGTGGATGCACAGCAGATCCACGGCGTGCAGGTCCTCGATGAGCTGGATCCGCGGATGCTCGCCCACGGCCTGAATCAGGGCGCCCTCGATCTCGCGGCCGGTGAGATCGCCCGCGTGCAGGATGCGGCGGCGGGAGTGGCCGCCTTCACGGCCGAGTGAGAGGTCACCGCCCCTGGCGGAGAAGCGCACGCCCCAGTCGATCAGGTCCCGGACCCGCGCGGGTCCTTCGCGGACGAGCGATTCCACCGCTGCCAGGTGGCACAGCCCGGC
Source organism: Longimicrobiales bacterium (assembly GCA_035461765.1). Classification (GTDB taxonomy): domain Bacteria; phylum Gemmatimonadota; class Gemmatimonadetes; order Longimicrobiales; family RSA9; genus SH-MAG3. The sequence goes on along the minus strand of DATHUY010000058.1, from coordinate 6,264 downwards.
GCCGGCGACGAGCGTGTCGCGCACGTGCAGCTCCAGGGAATCGTCGGGCGCCATCACGGCAGCAATGCCGCCCTGCGCGTAGTTCGTGCTCGATACCGCGCGCTCCTTCTTCGTCACGACATGCACCGTGGCATGTTCGGCGGCCTTGAGGGCGAACGTCAGGCCAGCGATGCCGCTGCCAATCACGAGGACGTCCGTGCTCGCGCTCCTCATCGCAGCACCCGCCCGAGGGCGGCGTCGAGCTGCGGCTCCCCTTCCTCGATCACCACCTCCTGAGTCAGCACCAGCGTCTCCGCCGCGTCGACGCGGCCGCGCAGCTTCACCCAGTCCTTGGCACTCGTGATGATCGTGCGCCCCGCTGCCGCTGCCCGGATCCGCGCGGCGTCCGCATCGTCGTATTCATGATGATCGGGAAAGAGCAGCTCCGTCGTCACCAGCGCCCCGGCGTCCCGCGCGTTCATGACGAACAGACCGGGATCGGCCAGGCCGGCCACCAGCAGACACGGCCCGGTCGGCGCGGCGGCGGGCACCCCGTCCCGCTGCCAGCCCGCTGCGCGGAGGTGGACGCGCAGCACCGGCCGACCGGAGCCGCTCGCGACCGCCCGCGCGACGCTCACCGCTTCCTCGACAGTCGCTGTCTTCCGTACGCACACGAGCACGTCTGCGCGCTCCAGTGCTGCAGGCGGCTCGCGCCACGCGCCGCGCGGCAGCAGTCGCACCGTATCCGACCACCGCTCCACCGAGATGAGCACGATATCGAGATCCCGCCTGATGCGTCTGTGCTGAAACGCGTCGTCCAGCAGCACCACGCTGGCCCCCTCGGCATGCGCCCGCCCGGCCGCACGCACCCGGTCGCGGTCCACGAATACGGGGATCTCCGGTGCCCACGTGCGGTGCAGTTCGGGCTCATCCTGCGCGTAGCCACCGTGCACGATCGCCGGCCTCTCGCCGCGCTGCGCGAGGCGGAGGGCCAGCCAGCTCGTGAATGGTGTCTTGCCCGTGCCCCCGACCGCAATGTTGCCGATGCTGATCACCGGCAGCGGCGCGACCGTGCTCGCCAGCATCCTTCGGTCGTAGGCACGGTTCCGGAGCTTGATGCCCATGCGGTAGGCGGCTTCGGCCGGAGCCAGTGTGACGTCCAGTGCGGTGCCCGCGACGCCCAGCTCCCCCGCCCACCAGCGCCGCGCCAGGCCGGCCATGCGTCCGCTCATTGCGCCGCCGCGCCTTCAACGCGCGCCATGAGAGTGTCGAGCGTCGCTTCGGTGCGTGCGGTCAGATCCGTCAGGTCCTTCGTGTCACGGTCGACGAAGATCGGGTCGCCATACGCAACGTGCAGCCGCGCGAACGGCTGCGGCACCAGGAAACGGTCCCAGCTGACGAACCACCACGCGCGCGACGCGGCGGCTGCCAGGGGTACGAGCGGGACACCTGTCATCTGAGCGAGCTGCAGGACGCCCGGCTTGAGTCGCTCGCGCGGACCGCGTGGTCCGTCAGGCGTGACCGCGACGGATTGACCCGCGCGCACGCGGCGGACGAGGTCCCGGAACGCGGTATCGCCGCCACTGCTGCTCGAGCCGCGCACCACATCGAACCCCCAGTGCTGCAACACCCGCGTGATGTACTCGCCGTCCGCCGAGCGGCTCGCGAGGCAGACAATGTCCTGGCCGCGATGGACAAAGCCGAGCGGCAGGAGCCGGCCGTGCCACAACGCAAAGATGACCGGCTTCCCCTCCTGCATCCGCGGCCGGTAGGCACGGTCGTTCTCGATGCGGATTCGCACCGTGCGCATCAGCGTGTCGAGCATCGCACCGCCGGCGTACCGCACAAGCGTGTAGCGCAGCCCCGTTCTCATGCGTGCATCAGCTCGGCCGCGAGGTCGGCGACGCGCTCCGCCGCGCTCCGCTCCGTGTCCGGCGGTGCCAGGCGGTCCCGCACGCGGGCCAGGCCCGCCAGGGCCGTGCGTCGCTCGCTGCTGTTCTCCTCGAGAAGCGGCAGCAGCGCGGCGGCCAGCCGCTCCGGCGTTGCGTCATCCTGCAGCAGCTCCGGCGCGATGCGCTCACCGGCAACCAGATTCACCAGACCCACATGCGGCACGCGCACCAGTCGCTGCGCCATGAAGAATGTCAGGGGATGCACACGATAGGTAACGACGAGCGGTGTGCCGGACAGCGCCGCCTGCAGCGTACTCGTGCCCGACTTCACGAGCGCCGCGCGCGCGTGGTGCAGCAGTGCCCAGCCATCGCGCGTCCGCGGGAAAGGTGCCGCGGCATATGTCGCTGGCGACACCGCAGCGCTTTCCGCCAGCACGGGCTGCACATCACTCATGCGCGCCTGCACCGCCGCGGCGGCGGCCCCGAACACATCCAGCTGCCGGTCCACCTCCTGCGCGCGCGATCCCGGGAAAAGCGCAAGCACGGGCCGGTCGGGATCGACGCCGAGATCGCGCAGGAACTCCTCGCGGGAGGCGGCTGGAGCAGGTTGATCCAGCAAAGGATGCCCGACGAAGGACGCATTGGCACCCGCAGCGCGGAAGAGCTCGGTCTCGAAGGGCAGAATGACCGCCAGACGGTCGGTGTTGCGGGCGAGCTGTTTCATACGGCTGCGGTGCCACGCCCAGACCTGCGGTGCGATGTAGTAGAGCACGGGTATGTGCCGTGAACGGGCGTGTCGCGCGAGCCGGAGATTGAAGCCGGGGTAATCGATCGGCAGCACGAGATCGGGGCGCCGCGCGCTCAGCGTTCGCTTCACCGTCCTCATCAGGTCGACGAAATACGGCAGGTGACGCAGCACCTCGACGAAACCCATGATCGCGAGCTGATCGACGTGCGCGAGCAGCTCGACGCCGGCTGCACGCATGCGATCACCGCCCAGGCCGAACAGCTCCGCGTCCGGCCATCGGCGACGGAGTGCTTCAGCCACCCGCGCGCCGTGCAGATCGCCTGACGGCTCGCCTGCGGACAGGAAGATGCGCGGGGGGGACAAGCTCAGGTGAACTGCGCCAGATACCAGATCAGTGCAGCCACGACGGCCAGACCGAGCAGCAGCTTCCACATCTGCGGCGGCCGATGCGGACCGCGGTGCCCTTCCCTGCGCTCACGCCGAATGTTCAGCAGCGACATGTCTCTGTGTCCGTTCCACGATGTCGAGCGCCACCGCAAGCGCGCGGCGCCCGTCGTGACCGCTCACCGGCACGGCAGCTTCGCCCCGCACCGCTGCAATGAATCGCTCCAGCTCACGGGCCAGCGGCTCCGCACCGTCGCCCTCGAACGTGAGCCGTTCGACCAGGTCCTCGATCCCGATCGGCGCCCGCGCGACTGCGCCAGTCGATGGCGTGGTCCCGAGGAGCGCCATCTGCGCGGCCACCCCCGGCTTCAGGCGCAGGTACTCGCCCCTGCCCGCGGCCAGATCCAGGCTGATGTAGCCGGAGCGCTGGAAGAAACGGATCTTCCGCATGCGCTCGAGTGATACACGGCTCGCGGTCAGATTCGCGACGCCGCCGCCCTCGAACTCCAGCCGCGCGTTCGCAATGTCGACGCTCGGCGTCAGCACGGGCACGCCCACGGCGCTGACGGAGCTGACCGGCCGCTTCATCAGGCTCAGGACCAGGTCCACGTCATGGATCATGAGGTCCAGCACCACGGCGACGTCGGTGCCGCGCGGATTGAACGGCGCGAGCCGGTGCGACTCCACGAACAGTGGCTCCTCCATGTACGGCTCACACGCACGCAGCGCGGCGTTGAACCGTTCGACATGGCCGATCATCACGAGCACTTCAGCAGCATCCGCTGCGTTCACGATCCGGTCCGCGGCGTCGAGGGTCGGGGCAATCGGTTTTTCCACCAGGATGTGCACGCCACGTTCGATGGCGGCGAGCGCCACGTCCTCATGCACGATGGTCGGGACCGCGATCACTACCGCATCCACCTCGTCGAGCAGCGCGTCGACCGACGCATGTGCCGCCACGCCGAGCTGCGACGCGACTTCCTCGCGCCGTGCCGCGTTCGAGTCATGCACGCCCTTCATCGCGATGCCGGGCATCGACGCCAGGATGCGGGCGTGATGGAAGCCCAGGCTTCCCACACCGACCACGCCCATTCGCAGCATCAGAGTGTGACTCCGCGTTCGCTGCGCTCGATGAAGCCGAGCAGCGTATCGACGTGCGGCGCACTGTCCAGCTCCAGCCGTGTCGCTCCCAGTGCCTCGCGCAGATTGCGCTTCGACTGGAACAGCAGACGGTAGGCGCGGCGCAGCTCCGCCCGTTCCTGCTCCGTGAATCCCCGGCGCTGTAGCCCGACCGTATTCAGCCCGAACAGCCGGAGCGGGTCACCGGCCGCCTTGACGAACGGCGGGACGTCCTTGCGCACGGCGGATGAGCCGCCGACGAACGCATGGGCACCGATCTGCACGAACTGGTGGATGGCCGTTACGCCGCCGACAATGACCCAGTCGCCGATGTCGCAGTGGCCGCCCATGTTGACCGCATTGGCAATGACGACATGGTCGCCGATCAGGCAGTCATGGGCCACGTGCGCATACGCCATGATGAGACAGTCGCTGCCGATCTGGGTCCGTCCGCGCGCTGCTGTCCCGCGATTCAATGTCACGCACTCCCGGATCACCGAGCGGTCGCCCACGACGAGCAGCGCCGTCTCTCCTTCGTACTTCAGGTCCTGCGGGTCACCGCCCAGCACGGCGCCGGGATGAACGCGGCAGTCGCGGCCGATGTGCGTGTCGCGTTCGATCACGACGTGCGGGCCGATCACGGTACCGTCGCCAACCACGACGTTCGGCCCGATGACCGCGAACGGCCCGATGTCCACACCCGCACCGAGCTCGGCGCTCGCGTCGATGACGGCGGACGAGTGTATACGTGCTGCAGTGGTGACGTTGGACATGGCTCAGCGATCCATGATGGCAGCCGTGAACTCGGCTTCGGAGGCGATCTGTCCATCGACATAGCCGACACCGCGCATCCGGCACACCTGGCGTCGTACCTGCAGCATTTCCACCTCGAAGCGGATCTGGTCGCCCGGTGTCACCGGACGCCGCCACTTCACGCCGTCCATCGACATGAAGTAGACCACCTTCTCCTCGATATTCTCGATGGTATCCATGATCAGCAGTCCGCCGACCTGCGCCATCGCTTCGATGATGAGCACACCGGGCATGATCGGATGGCCCGGATAGTGGCCCTGGAAGAACGGTTCGTTGATCGTGACATTCTTGATGCCGACGATCCTCTTGCCCGCCTCGAAATCTATGATCCGATCCACCAGCAGCATCGGATACCGATGCGGCAGGTGCTGCATGATCTTGTTGATGTCGACGATCGGTGCGCCGTTCGTGCTCTTCGTCGCAGAGTGAACCATTGCCTGCGCGAGCGCAATGTTGCCCGCATGACTCGGCCGGTTGGCGATCACCTGCGCGCGCAGCCGTCGGCCGATGAGCGCCAGGTCGCCGATCACATCGCCCGCCTTGTGACGCACGAACTCATCGCGCCAGCGCAGATCACCGGATGCCACGCCGTCATCGTCCAGGATGACCGCGTTCTCCAGCGACACGCCCTTCACCAGACCGCGTTCGCGCAGCGCCTCGGCGTCCTTCATGAATCCGAACGTGCGTGCGCCCGACAGCTCCGCTGCAAACTCGTCCGCCGTCACCGTGTACGCGCCGAACTGCCGGCGGATCAGCGGGTGGGCGAACTCGATGGTCGTCGCGATGCGGTATGCGTCATCCGGAACGGCCACATACGTCGCGCCGGCCGGACCTGCCGCGCGCACGGCTTCCTGCAGCTCGAGCACCCGCGCGGGCACACCCTGCTTCGCCAGGCCTGCCTCGCGCAGCACATCGAAGAACGGCGCGAAGCTGCCATCGCCGATCGGTACCTCGCCCGCGTCGATGTCGATGATCAGATTGTCGATCTCGCACGCCGTCACAGCCGCGAGCAGATGCTCCACCGTGGCCACGCGCGCGTCACCGGCGGCCAGCGTCGTATTGCGATCCGTCGCCGCGACGTTCTCGAGTGTGGCCGGAATCTCCGGTGCGTCCTCCAGGTCGCTGCGCCGGAACCGGATGCCGCTGCCGGCCGGGGCCGGCAGAAAGCGCAGCCGCACCGGGTCACCGGTATGCAGGCCCACACCCTCGAATGACGTCTCGTTCGCGATCGTCTGTTGTTCGATGCTCATGATTCCGCTGAGTCCTTGCCGAGCACTGCACGCTCCAGCGCGCGCAGCCGCTTCATCAGGTCCGCCACCCGGAAAAGAC
>DATHUY010000057.1 GCA_035461765.1 Longimicrobiales bacterium | reverse complement strand
CGATGCAGAAAACCCCGATGCCGCGGACGAATCCGCAACACCGGGGCTTCTGTTTACTGGCGAGGGACCTGGTTCCGCTAGGTTCGGTGTGCGCCTTTCGACGCGCCGGATCCCACCCTCTTACGTGTCACACGGCCCTGCGACACGGCGTCCCCGGTTCCGGGGACTATATCGACTGCGGCCAGTTACCTCGCAGCCGGCTCACCCTTTCCGAACTCTCGAGTGAGCTGCTCTCGAAAAGCGTCCGATTCGAGAGCGACGTCGGTGCAGTGAGCAGGCCGCTCTGCTGCTGACGTCTGAATCAATGATACCACTGCCACCGGTCCCGGTCAAGCTTTTGATGACAGGACGTAACTTGTTGCAAATGTTAGACTTGTGCGGCACTCTCGCAACGATGCCAATACCCGGATGTGCGACGGATTCGCATCGGTATGCGCGTGTGTGCGTTAGCGAATTGTAACAGTTTCAATTCACAGTTTTTCGATATTTCTCAACACCCTTTCCACAGGTTCGGGGGCACTTATCCACCGATCACTGTGGAAATCTCAGGGCTGGCCGGCAGCTGTGGGCTCTGACATCGGTCGAGTTGGATCATTGCGCGGCAAGCAAGGAGTGGGCGACGGATGCATCGATCGAGCGGGATCATTGCGCGGCAAGTAGGAGCCGCGAAAGTCGTTCTGGCGAGCGGGTCCGGTTTGCCGGGCAACGATAAGTGCGGCGGGATGGATGGCATGCAGGTCGATGAACTTGCGCCGCAACAAGGTGCAGACACGGCGGACGCCGCGGACGCCGCGCCTGCGACGCTCCCGCCGGCAGTGTGAGGAATGGACGTCACACGCTCGGGCGCGGCGCCGATTCCCTGCCCTTGGCCGGCAGTCGTCGCGAAAGGTACATTGTGGCAGGGCCCGGCAATCGTCGGACGCATCTTCGACGAGATGCGATGAACGACGTGGCGACGCGGGAACCGCGGCGCAGCATTATGCGCGCGTGATCGAGCTGTGGAAGGACGCGGATGCGGAGCTCCAGCCGCGCGTGGCCGCGGCACAGCAGCGGCTGGCCGCACTGCAGCCCGATCGTTGAACGCAGCGAGGTAGGCACATCTCCGATTTCCTGCTGTACGGCGCGAACGGCTACACCGGCCGCCTTATCCTGAAGCGTGCGCTCGATGCCGGCGTGAGACCGCAGCTCGCCGGTCGCAGCGCCGACGCCATCGAAACGCTCGCGCGCGAGCATTCGCTCGATCATCGAACCTTCGAGCTGGGCGACTCGACTGCGCTCAATGCTGCACTCGAAGCGACACCGGTGGTGCTGCACGCGGCAGGACCGTTCTCACGCACAGCCCTGCCCATGGTCGATGCGTGTCTGCGCACGGGGACACACTACGTGGACATCACCGGTGAGATCGGCGTGTTCGAACAGATCCACGCGCGCAGCGAGCGAGCGCTTGCGGCCGGTGTCATGCTGCTCCCGGGCGCCGGTTTCGACGTCGTCCCGACCGACCTGCTCGCGGCACACCTCAAACAGCGACTCCCGACCGCCAAACGTCTGCGGCTCGCGTTCCGCGCGGCAGGCGGTTCGGTTTCGCGCGGAACGGCGCTCACGATGGTAGAGAACGCGGCTAGCGGCGGCGCGGTGCGCATCGACGGTCGCATCAGGCCCGTGCCCGCGGCGTGGCGTACGCGCACCGTCGATTTCGGCTTCGACACACATCCGGTGACCGTCACGACGATCCCGTGGGGCGACGTGGCGACGGCCTATTACAGCACGGGGATCCCGAACATCGAGGTCTACACCGCCATGGATCCCGCGCAGCGTCGCATGCTTGCGGCCAGCCGCCGCATCAGCGGACTGCTGGGGTCCGCGCCGGTGCAGCGGCTGCTCAAGGCATTCGTACGCGCGCGGATCAGCGGGCCCGACGAGGCGCGCCGCCGACGTGCCGTATCGCTTGTCTGGGGCGAGGCCGAGGATGATGCCGGGAGTCGAGTGAGCGCGCGGATGCGGGCGCCGGAGGGGTACACGCTCACTGCAATGACATCGGTCGAGATCGTTCGCCGCGTCCTGGGTGGCGATGCCCCCGCAGGGTTCCAGACGCCCTCGCTCGCGTATGGTGCGGACTGGATCCTGGAGCTCGCGGGCGTCGCGCGCGAGGACGTTCACGGGCAGGATGTGAGAGGGGCGGGATGATGCGGTTGTCGCGGGCTCGTTCACAGGGGTGAAGGCTCATGTTTCCATTGCTGCTGATACTCGGCGCCGGAGGCGTCGTTACCGGTGTTTTCGTTCTCGTGAAGCGTGCGGAGCGGGAGCGAACGGCTGCGCTTCAGGCGGCGGCAGTGCGGCTGGGCTGGACGTGGCGCGGCGAGGTGCCGTCCACTGCGATACCGGACCTCGACCGGTTCGAGCTGTTCACGCAGGGACGGCGACGCACGCTGACGAACCTGATCACGTCGCCGGCGGGTGACCCTCGCGCGCTGCTGTTCGATTACGCGTACACCACGGGTGGCGGCAACTCGCAGAGCAGGCACAACCAGACGGTATTCTATGCGGTGAGCGACGGCATGCAGCTGCCGCGGTTCTCGCTGCGGCCGCAGCATTTCTTCCACAGCATAGCGAAGGCGTTCGGGTACCAGGACATCGACCTGGAGAAGCGGCCGACATTCTCCGACATGTTCGTGCTGCGCGGCGATGACGAGGCCGCAGTGCGCACGGTGTTCGATGATGCGGTCGCGGAGTTCTTCGAATCGCACGCCGGCGTGTGCGCGGCGGGCGTCGGTCGCGAACTGCTGTACTGGAGGCCCGACAGGCGGGCGAGCGGCGCGGATGTCCAAGCATTCGTGACGGAGGGGATGGAACTGGCCGATCGATTCAGCGGACCGCGGGAGCGCACTTCGCCCTGACGCGTGGCGCGACGCCTGCACCCGGCCGCTCTGCGTGCGGCTCGGGGTGCAGGCAGACGCCCTGTGCGCGTGGCGCTCAGCTCGTGTGATTCTGTGCGGGCGCGTGTGCGCAGGTCACGTCGGGATTGAACGGCTCGAAGACACCCGACGGGTTGTCACGGAACAGCCAGGCGTGATGCTCGAAGTGCGGTTCGAAACCGTGTGCCTCGTCGGCCGCAGTGGCCGGATCGTCGATCATGGACTTGTACTGCACGCCGTGGAAGGACGGCGGGCTCGAATGGCCTGCCTCGGCCCACGCCTTCTGGAACACCAGGTTCTCCACGGCGACGAGCTCGAGTGAGCCATCGGCCTGCGGCTCGTATATGAGCACGGCGGGCTGATTGAAATCAGTGTGGGTGCCCGTCCCGTTCACGCGGGGGTTGGGCGGGCCGGTCAGCCCCAGCATATCCGGCCGGAAGTAGTGAATGCCCATGGCGCCCTTGTCCGCCGGCTGGCCTTCCATCGCGGCCGTGACGCACATGCCCGACGGATCGGCAATGAAGCCTTCGGCGATCGCGACGTTGACATCGCGGAAACGCTCGGCGCCGGCGCGGACCGCGTCCAGGTCGGGCTCGCCGGGCGCGGGGGAGTAGGTCTGTGCGGCGGCAGCGGGTACATCGGCGCTCGCGTCCGGCACGGCGTCGCGGGTGCATGCGGACAGGGCGATACAGGCGAGCGGGATGCAGGCACGTACGAGGTGCATGGGGCCTCCGGGGAGACGATGGATTGTGGGGGAAAGCACCGTCGCGAAGCTACAGCGTGGCGCGACCACGCGAAAGGAGGACGAGGCGCCGGGGGCCTCGTGCTCCGGGGTGCACACCAACGTGGTTGTTGCCCGGGCCGCAGAAGCGGTTATATCCTTGGCCGACCGCACGCAGTAATTCACCCGGACAATCGGAAGAGCAGCAATGAGGAATCTCGCACGTCACACTGCGGCGCTTGCCGCAGCGGTTCTCATCGTGGGCAGTGCAGCACCGCTACAGGCGCAATCGGATCTGCCGGCCCGCAGGAACGTCATCTCGGCGAATCCGTTCGGTCTGCTGCTGGAGCTGTTCAACGGCGAGTATGAGCGCGTGGTGTCGGAATCCTCGACAGCGGGTGTGGGGGGATCGTACTTCTCGGCGGATGATATCGACTACGTGAACGCGGACGCGTTCTTCCGGTTCTATCCGCAGGGCGACCCGCTGGACGGCTGGGCGTTCGGCGCGAAGGCGGGCATCACGAGCATCGATGATGTCGGCAGCTACTTCGGTTTCGGCTTCGACGTGAACCGCAGCTGGCTGCTCGGCCGCAACAACAACTTCTACGTCGGCGTGGGACTCGGTCTGAAGCGGCTGATCGGCGTCTCGGATGAGGACGATCCGGACGACGAAGTGTGGGCGTTCATCCCCACGATCCGCCTCGTGAACATCGGGATTGCGTTCTAGCGGGAGCACGCCCGGGCGACGCACGCACGCCCGGGCGCTGCAACGACGCACGCATTCCGCGTTGAACGCGGCGCCGAACGTCCTTGCTGCGCTGGAACCCCGCGCCTAGCTTGCTGTGAGAATAGCAGGCGCAGACTGGACAGCGCTTCCCTCCTGCCGGAGCCCGCTGCATGTCCGAACAGCCCTCACTCTGGGATCGCATCAGGCGCGCGCGCGTGTTCCAGGTCCTCGCCGTCTACCTGGGTGCCTCCTGGGTCGTGCTCCAGATCGCCGATGTGCTGGTCGACGCGCTCACGCTGCCGCCGTGGGTGGTGCCGGTAACGTTGATTCTGCTGCTGGTCGGAATGGTAGTCATCCTGGCGACTGCGTGGATCCAGTCTCTGCCGAGCACGACCGCTCGCGAAGCGGCGGGTGAGCTGCCGACGGACTGGCAGATCGCGCCGCGTGACGTGCTGGCGAGCCTGAGGCAGGGGCGGATGCCGCACCTCACATGGGGCCGCAGCATCGCGGGCGGTGTGGTGGTGGTCGCGCTGCTGTTCGGCGGCGCCGGCATGTACGTGGGGATGTCGCGCGGGGAAGGGTTGCGGATCGGTCCGGCACAGGCGAGTGCATCGGAGGCAGCCGAGGGCATTGCGGTGGTGCCGTTCGAAGTGCGCGGCCAGGACCTGGAGATCTGGCGCGAGGGGATGATGGACCTGCTGTCGAACGGCCTGGACGGCGTGGGCGGCTTCCGGACGATCGACTCGCGGACCGTGATGGCGCGGTGGAACGACCAGGTGGGCGATGCCGCGACCGCCGACCTGGCAACGACACTGAGTGTCGCGCGTGCAGTGGATGCGCGGTTCGCACTCGAGGGCAGCGTAGTGGGCCTGGGCCCCAACGTGCGGCTCGTCGCGAACGTGTACGACCTGGACACGGACCGCGAGGTGGCGACCGCGCAGTCGGAGGGACCTGCGGAGGACGTGCTGCGTCTGGTCGATGAGCTGGCCGTGCGCACTATGCGCGCACTGCTGCTGTCGATCGGCCGTGCGGGCGCAGGCGACCTGTCGGCGGAGACCATCACCACTTCGTCACTGCCCGCGCTGCGGTCGTTCCTCGAGGGGGAGAATCATTACCGCAAGGGCCGTTTCGCGGACGCGGTGCAGAGCTACGAGCGTGCCGTCGCCGCCGACTCGACATTCGCCATCGCGCTGGTGCGTCTGTCGGAGTCGTACGGCTGGCTGGAGAGTCAGAACAGCGCGCGCATGCTCGAGGTCGGCGAGCGGGCGATCGCGCAGGCGCATCGTCTGTCGCCGCGCTATCAGTTCATCATGGAAGGATGGGATGCGCTGAACCGTGGCTCAGCGGAGGGGCTGCCGTCGCTCGAGGAAGCGGTGCGGAAGTATCCGGATGATCCGGAGGCGTGGTTCCTCCTGGCGGAGACGTACATCCACGTGGGCGGCGCGACGTACGGCACGGACGAGCAGCTGTGGGAAGCACTGCGGCGTGCGACGACGCTGGATCCGAGCTTCGCACCGTACCTCGTGCATCTCGCCGAGTTCGCCGTACTGCGCGGTGATCGCGCGCTGGCCGACTCGACGCTGGCGCGCTACGAGACGCTGGCCGGCAACCGCAATGACCTCGAGCACATTTCTCTTGCGATTCCACTGCTGCTCGGCAGTGACGAAGAAGCGGCCGCAGTTCTCGAGAACGCCGACAGCATCGCGCCGCGGACGTTCGACCTTTACGGCGGCACGTTCGCCCGGCGACATGACCGCTTCGATCGCGACGCGGCGGCCGACGCGGTGTGGGCGAAGCTGACGGAGGCCAACCGCGTCGCGTTCCAGGCGTATTACGCCGGCAGCATGGGCCGCATCGAGCACGGGGGCGCGGTCGCCCGGGAGCCCCGCGTCACCCCATCCGACCGCGGGATCTACTGGGGTCACGTGAACGAGCTGTGGAATACGGACCCGTCACAGCACGGCGCGGCGGCGGCGATGAGCCCCGCGGTATGCGACGATCCCGCGTTCAACTCGACGTGTCACCTGTTCGTCGGCACGGCTGCGGCGCGGCTGGGCCGCTGGCCCGACCACCGTCGAACACTGGAGCGGCTGCGCGAACAGGCAGCGGCCGTTGTCGCGGACAATCCGGCTTCCGCGGGGCGCATCGAGGCGCTGGCAGACGTGGTCGAGGGGGCCGGTGCAGCGCATCAGGGGGACACGCGCCGCGGCCGCGAGCTGCTGGAGCGTCACGCGCAGAACGCCGGCCTCGCCGGCGAGCGCGCGCGTCTCGAGCTCGCGTGGCTGGAAGCGGCGGCCGGCCGACCGGAGCGCGCCCTGCGCCATTTCAGGTCCGCACTCGCGGGCTACTCCCGACCACTTGCACTGTACGGCGTCGCCAGCATGCACGAGCAGCTCGGGCAGCCGGAGCAGGCACGGCCGTACTGGGCGAGCCTCGTGACACTCACGCGCGCTGGCGACGAGCTGCCACGCATCCTCGAGGCGCGGCAGGCACTCGCCCGCAGTGCCGGCGAGCCCGCCGTCCGCTGATCCGTCGTAACGCGCGAACGACTGTCACGCCGCCAGGCTTCGACCGAGCGCTGGCGGCGTTCGTCGCCGCACTCCTCATCCCGCTGCTGATCGTCGCACCCGCGCAGGCACAGGTACGGTCCGTGTCCGACGGCCTGCGCCTCAACATGCACGCGGGTATCGCGCACCTCGGCGATCGCGGCCGGTCCGGCATCCGTCCGGGCGTCTCGGCCAGCTATGGCAACAGCCGCTGGTTCGCCGCGTTCGT
>DATHUY010000056.1 GCA_035461765.1 Longimicrobiales bacterium | reverse complement strand
AGTCGACGCGTGGCAGAACCGGCGGGAGCCGGACTACGAGGGTATCGGCATCGCGTACATGCTCCAGAGTGACATGCCGGTAAGCAACATTGACCCGTTCGCAACGGCGCCGACACCGGACAATGAATGGATCCAGGAGGGCGTTCCGCACATCATGCTGCTGGTATCCGACCACGACATGCTGAAGGGCATTTCTGTGGATCCGGACAACGGCGGGCCATGGGTGATGTGGAGGGGGACACCGTACGCGCATATCATGATCCCGACGGTGCCACGGCCGAAGTGAACGCCCCGGACCTGGCTTCACTTAACGGATACGCCCCCGCCGCGCACGGAATCGCCACCGCCGCGTATGGGTTTTCTTCGCTGGCAGGCTTCCGAATGTGGATACCCGCTGATCAGTGGCCGAAACCTGGGGACATCCCATGGCCGGACCGCCGATAACCGTAAAGTGAAGCCAGGTCCGGGGGTCGGCAGTCGGGGCGGACCTTCCACCACCCAGGGTCCGATCAATCGGGGTGCGGAGCTGCTTCGGACGCGGAACCCGTTCTGCAGAATGGCTCGCGGTAACATGGGCGCGGCCGATCGTGCGGCGCCTGCCATGGGTGAACAGCCATCTGAGCTGTCAGGACCGGCCATTCTGCAGAATGGGTTCCGCGTCCGGCAGATCACTTAGATGGCCTCTAAGGGGCGTGGGACCATCAACAAAGGGCGCACGCCTATCCTCCCCTCACCATCACAGTTCACCCGACTCATCGAGGGGCATCATGAAGCACCGCACCATCTCGACCCTGGGCGCCATCGCGCTCGTCCTCGCCTGCGCCGACTCGGCGCCGGAGCCGATCATGGCCGCCAGCGCGGACGTCCTGGCGCGCGGCCACGCGACCATCGTGGACGTGACCGCGACGCACAGCGGCGATCAGCATCTGTTCAATCTGTCAGCGGACCAGGTACCGAGCGGCTGGACCACATTCAGGTTCGCGAACGCGTCGCATTCCGATCACTTCGTGCTGCTGTACCGGGTACCGCAGGAGGCGATCGATGCGGCCGCGAGCGCAGGCGAGCCGCTGCTCGACCACTGGCACGAAGCGATCACGGTCCCGTTCCAGGAGGAGTTCAACCCGTACGTCGCGGGCGACATCACCTATAACGATTTCGTCGGCAACCTGGTGGGCGCCATCTCGGCATCCGCACCGTGGTTCTTCTCGCCGGGCGCGCCGGCGTCGGGCGGTCCCGGTCTGACGGCGGCGGGAAAGACGTCGCAGACAACTGTGCTGCTCGAGCCCGGCACGTACATCCTGGAGTGCTACGTGAAGGACGAGGATGAGCAGTTTCACTCGTACAACGGTATGCTGCAGCAGCTGACGGTGACGGACGAGCCGTCGGACGCACGCGAGCCATCGGCGAACGCGGTGCTGGAACTATCTTCGACCGACGGGATCCGGGTGCCTGAGGATATGCGTCCGGGCATGCAGACGATCGCGATCCGGTTCCTCGACCAGGCAGTCTACGAACATCTGCAGGGTCACAACGCACACCTCGTGAAGCTGGACAGCACGGACCCGGCGCTGCTCGCTGACCTCGCTAGCTGGATGGACTGGCGCGCCGAAGGGTCGCTCGCATTCCGCGCACCGGAGGGCGCCGAGTTCCTCGGCGGCACGATGGAGATGGCGGCCGGCAACACGGCGTACTACACGGTCAATCTCGCGCCCGGCACGTATGCGTGGATCGCCGAGGTGCCGGATCCCGCAGTGAAGAACATGCTGAAGACGTTCACAGTGCCTTCGGCGCGCGGCGGCATGAGGTAGGCGCGCGGCGGCATGAGGTGAATCGCGCTGAGCAGCGTGCGGGCGTCCTTGTGATCGGGCGCCCGCGCGCCGTTGGCGTGCGCCGTGGCCGCGCTACAGTTCGTGTGGCGGTCAGCGGAGGCGCGCTGGCCGCGTCGCCGATGCAACCATCCCTCCATCCCCCTCGACGTCATGCTTGCATCGACGAGCCATACGTCCTAGGCTGCCCTGCACGCCAACCTCGGCATTCCTTCCACGACGCGCGCCATGCCTGATTCCACAATAATCCAGACGCTTCGCGACCGCCTGCGCGGTGAGTTGATCCTGCCGTCCGACGGAGGCTGGGACGAAGCGCGCGCGGTGTGGAATGCCCGTTTCGACCCGCAGCCACTGGCCCTCGTCCGGTGCCTGGATACGGCCGACGTGGCGACTGCCGTGTCGGTCGCGCGCGAGCTCAGCCTGCCGGTATCGGTGCGGAGCGGCGGTCACAGCTACGCGGGACTCGCGGTCGGGGATGGTGCGCTCGCGCTCGACCTGTCGCGCATGAACGCCGTCGCCATCGATGCGGATCGACGCGTCGCAATCGTGGAGCCGGGCGCGACGTGGGCGGATGTCGATCGTGAATCGCAGCTGCACGGTCTCGCGACCACCGGTGCGACCGTGTCGAGCGTCGGTGTCGCCGGCTTTTCACTCGGCGGCGGTTCAGGCTATCTCGCACGCAAGCACGGCCTCGGTGTGCAGAACCTGCTGTCGCTCGAGGTCGTCACGGCCGATGGACGCGTGCTCCGTGCGGGGGAATCCGAGAACGCGGACCTGTTCTGGGGACTGCGCGGCGGCAGCGGCAACTTCGGTGTGGTGACGTCGCTCGAGATCCGGCTGCATCCCGTCGGCCCCGATGTTGTCACCGCGCAGGCGTTCCATCCCATCGAGCACGCGCGCGACGTGCTGCACTTCTTTCGCGACTTCACGAGCGGAGCATCCGACGATATCAGCGCGTATGCGTTCGCGCTGCGCGTTCCGCCGATCGCGCCGTTCCCCGTGGAGCAGCACGGCCGGCCCGCCATCGTTCTGGTGGCGTGTCACTGCGGCGATGTCGAAGACGGACGTACCGCATTTGCCCCGTTGGCAGAAATGGGCGAGCCGTTTTTCGCGGCCACCCAGACGACGCATTACGTCGCCGCGCAGCAGGCCTTCGATGCTGGAATGCCGGCGGGCCTGCGCTGGTACTCACGCGCGCAGTACATGAACGCACTCAGCAATGATGCGATCGACACGTTCGTGCGCCACGCAGAAGACCTCGCCGGTCCGTATACGATGGCCTACTTCGAGCCGATGGGTGGCGCCATCGCGCGCACTGCATCAGACGCGATTGCGTTTCCGCACACTGATGCCGCGTACGGGCTTCACATCCTCGCCGGCTGGTCCGAGCCGTCGGACGACGATGCGCTGATGCGCTGGACGCGCGCGTTCTACGATGCGATGCGGCCGTATGCAGCGGCCGGAGTCTACGTGAACCTCCTTGCCGCCGATGAGCGTGACCGCGTGCCGGCCGCGTACGGCGCGAACTACGAGCGGCTGGTGCAGCTGAAGAAGAAGTACGATCCGGATAACATGTTCCGCATCAACCAGAACATTCCGCCGCAGCAGTGACAGCATTCGGAGATGTAATTGTCAGCCGCGTGTGCCTTCGTGCTCCAGAATCCTGTCCGGATGCAGGTCCGGCACGCGCCAGCTGATCAGCAGGACGACCGCCGCAAATGCGGCGACCGCCCAGAACACGAGGATCAGGCTCGCGGACAGGCCGTCGCGCAGCACCGCGAGCGCTTCGGCCGGTATCGAGACCGCCGCCCCGTCGCCGCGCTCGATCAGCTGTCGCACGCTGTCGAGCGAGATCACCGACGCGAGGCCACGCTGGTCGATGTACGCCGCGATCCGCGCGTTCAGCACGCCGCCGAGCAGCGCCGCGCCGACCGCGTTGCCGAGGTTGCGCATCAGCATGTTCGTGGCGGTCGCGACGCCGCGCTGCTGCCAGGAGACGCTCGTCTGGATCGCGACGATGTACGTCGTGTTCAGGAGGCCCAGTCCCATGCCCATGAAGAACGCGCCGATTGCGGCCGGGACCGCGCCCTGACCCGCGAGTGACGCGACGATCAGTCCGCCCAGCGTGACGAACACGCCGCCCGCACGTGTGAGCGTGCGCACGCCGAAGCGCAGGAACGTCCGACCTGCGAAGACGGACGCGATCGGCCAGCCGAGCGACATGCCCGACAGTGTGAAGCCCGCCTCGAGTGCGCTGCCGCCCAGTACGCCCTGCACGAACGTCGGAAGGAACGTGATGAGCCCGATCATCGCGACTCCCGCGAAGAGAATTGCGAGGTTGCCGCGGCGGATGATCGGATTCGACCACAGCTCGAAGTGCATGATCGGGTCGGGCGCACTCCGCTGCTGCCGCACGAACGCGATCAGTGCGAGCGTCGCAATCAGCGCGAGCGCCAGGGTCGGTGCACCGCCCCACTCGCCCGCCTGCGTGAGCGCGAGCATCAGCGCGGACAGACCGACGAGCAGGAGGGCCGTGCCCGTGTAGTCGATCGAGCGTTCCCGGTGCTGCACGGATTCGTGCAGGAACAGCGAGATGAGCGCGATCGAGATGACGCCGAACGGGAGATTCAGCCAGAAGATCCAGTGCCAGTCGATGTTCTCGACGATCACGCCGCCCGCGAGCGGGCCAATGATCGAGGAGATTCCCCAGACGCTCGCCAGGTATCCCTGGATGCGGCCGCGCTCCCGGATGGAATAGAGGTCGCCCGCGAGCGTGGCGCTCATCGGCAGAACCGCACCCGCACCGATGCCCTGCACGAAGCGGAACGCGACGAGCATCCCCATCGAATCCGCGAAGCCGCACAGCAGCGATCCCAGGAGGAAGATCGTCACACCGCCGATGAACACCGGCTTGCGACCGTAGAGGTCGGCGAGCTTGCCGAAGACCGGTGTCGTCACCGCCTGCATCAGCAGGTACGACGAGAAGACCCAGCTGTAGAGGGAGAAGCCGCCCAGCCGCGAAGCGATGCTCGGCATCGCGGTGGCGACGATCGTGCCCTCGATGGCGGCCAGGAACATCGCCACGACGAGGGCGGTCAGGACCAGTGTTCTATGCGTGCGGCGCGCGTCGTGTGCCGTGTGTTCTGTGACCAAATGCTGCCGTTGCTTTCCACATTGCGGGAGCGGGAGCGTGGTCGGGTGCGGGTTCACACCGATGCGATGACGATCCGGGTCCGCTCACGGGATTCTGACGCGCCATGATGGGAGGACGTACGGTGTGGCGCCAGAGGCGTCATGCGTATCTGCCAGTTCATCCTTGCGTGTCTGCCGGGGCCGGGCCAATGTCAAGACGGATTCGATCGCACCCTTCTATCTCTACCACTGGAAGGCTCCCGTGCGACTCATCACTGCCATCATCCTGCTGCTGCCCGTCGCCAGCGCCGCGCCGCACCCGTTGCGCGCGCAGTCGCCAACCGGTGCGGTGACCGCCTTCCGCAATGTTCGCGTGTTTGACGGCGAGCGCGTGCTCGACTCGGCGACCGTCATCGTACGCGACGGACGGATCGCGAACCTCGGCCGCGGCATCGAGACCCCTGCGGACGCAGCCGTCGTAGAAGGCTCGGGCCGCACTCTGCTCCCGGGGTTGATCGATGCGCACACGCACACGCGTTCGCGCGAAGATCTCGCGGCAGCCCTGGCGTGGGGCGTCACGATGCACCTCGACATGTTCAGCGATCCCGCGATCGCCCGGAGTCTGCGCGAAGAGGACGCCAGCTCTGCCGCGACCAGGGCCTCCCTCATGACCGCCGGCATCGTGGCAACAGCGCCGGACGGCCACGGCACTCAGTACGCCCTCAGCGTCCCGACGCTGTCGAGCGCGGCGGACGCGGACACCTTCGTCGCCGCACGCGTGGCTGAAGGATCGGAATGGATCAAGATCATTGTCGAAGATGGACAGGTGATCGGACGCGAGATCCCGACGCTCGATTCTGCCACCATTGCTGCAGTGGTGCACGCCGCCCACGCGCGCGGTCTGCTCGCCGTGGCGCACGCAATGAGTGTCGAGATGGCGGAACGTGCCGTGAGCGCCGGAGTGGACGGGCTGATGCACGTCTGGCTCGATGCTGCGGATCACGCCGCACTCGCGGGGCGGCTGCGCGAAAGCGATGTGTTCGTGGTGCCGACGCTTGCCGTGACGCGCGGCCGCGGGTCCGCCGCGATTCGCGCGCTCGCGCGTGCGGGCGTGCCGCTGCTCGCGGGCAGCGACGCACCCAACCCCGGCACTGCGTTCGGCACATCGCTCCACGATGAGCTCGTGCTGCTGACCGACGCCGGTCTCGCGCCCCTGGAAGCGCTGAAGGCGGCGACGTCCGCCCCGGCCGATGCGTTCCGTCTCACGGATCGCGGCCGCATCAGGCCGGGTGCACGCGCGGACCTGCTCCTGGTGTACGGAGATCCCACGACGTCGATCGACGCGACCCGGGCGATCGTCGGGGTGTGGAAGGGTGGCGTGCGCTTCGACCATCAGCCGTGGCACGACGCTGCGCGTGCGGAGCTCGCCGAGCGGGAGGCGGCGCGCGAGCGTCATGGGCCCGGCCTGATCAGTGATTTCGAGGAGGGTACGCTCGTTTCATCACTCGGTATTCCCTGGCGCGTGTCGAGCGATCAGCGGCGCGGTGGCGCATCCACGGCGCAGATTCGCATCGTGCGTGGTGGACACAACGGCAGCGAGCACGCGCTCGAGGTCATCGGCCGGATCGTGCCCGGCAGGCTTCGAATCGCCTGGGCCGGCGCGTTGCTCCAGTTCACCGAATCTCCCGGCGACGTCGCCAGCATCGCCGACGCGACCGGCATCGCGTTCGCCGCCAGCGGTGATGGGAGGATTTACGAAGTCACGCTCTATGCGCCGGACGGACCGGCCACCGCGCGCTTCACCGCCGGGCGGGACTGGCGCGAGTACCGCTTCGACTGGCAGCAGTTCAACGGCCTCGATCCATCAGCCGTCCACGCGATATCGATCGATGCAGGATCACCGGAGGGCTCGTTCAGGATCCTGATCGACGACGTGCGGCTGACGGCGTCGGACGCGGAACCCACTCTGCAGAATGGCTCAGGCCCACACGGCCGTGACGCGCCGGGACATGCGGCCCCGCGCTCCCGGTGACATGCGCATGCCCCGGTGAGCCGTTCTGCATAGTGGGTTCCGCGTCCGGCAGGCTAGTCCGACCGCAGCGCGACCGCCGGATCCACACGCGACGCACGCAGCGCCGGCACCCAGCTCGCCACGAGTGCCGCGAGCACCAGCAGCAGCGCGGCGCCGCCCAGCGCCACCATATCGGTACCCGGCACGCCGAAGAGCAGACTCTCGAGCAGTCGCGCGACGCCGAGCGTCATGAGCAACCCGATCCCGACACCGGCTCCGGCCAGGACCATACCCTGCCGGAGCACGAGACCGAGCACACGTTCGCGCGGTGAGCCGAGCGCGAGGCGGATGCCGATCTCGCGCGTGCGCCGCGCGACGCCGTATGCGGTAACGCCGTAAATGCCGAGCACCGAAAGCAGCAGGGCCACCAGTCCGAGACTCGCTGCGACGACCAGCGCGATGCGCTGCGGGAACAGTCCGATCGCGGTGTGCTCCTCCATCGTTTCCGAGACGAGGATCGGCAGCGCGGGATCGAGGTCCGCGACCACGTTGCGGATCGGTGCGGCGAGCGCGGCACCCGGCTCACCGCGCACGAGCAGTGACATTTCCGCGAAATAGCGTTGCGCCAGCGGCACGTAGATGAAGCCGCGTGCCGGTTCACCCAGCGTGCGGTACTTCGCGTCGCGCGCAATGCCGATCACCGTGACAATGCGTTCACCGTTCGTGAACGTCTGACCGACCGCGTCACCATCCCAGATGAGATTCGCCAGCGTCTGATTGATGATCGCGACGTCCGGCGCACCGGTCCGGTCGGCGTCGCTGAAGCTGCGGCCCGCGACGAGCGGGATGCGCATCACATCGAAATAGTCCGGCGTCACGATGTTCCAGTCCGCTTCCCACCGGCCATCCTCACGCATCGATTCGCGACCCGCGACTGCGATGCCGCCCAGGCCGAAGCTGCCGCCATCGAGCGGGATCATGCGCGCCAACGCAGCCATTTGCACGCCCGGTATCGTACGCGTGCGCTCGAGCAGGGCGTCGGCGAACTGTCGTCCAGATGTCGAGTCGTGGTTCGTCAGCCTGAAATCGAGCGTCGCGATCTGCACGCCGCGCGGATCGAAGCCGGGATCGATGGAGCGCGCCTGCACGAGCGCACGACCGAACAGACCACCGACAACCAGCAACAGCATCGAGAACGCCATCTGCGCCACGAGCAATCCGCTTCGCAGGCGCAGTCGCGAGCCGTTCCCCTCGCCGCGCAGTCCCGGCACGAGCGAGGGTCGCGTGCTCTGGAGCGCTGGAGCGAGTCCTGCCAGTATGCCGGCGACGAGCGACACTGCAAGCGCGAACGACAGTGCACGCACATCGATCTGCGGGTCGATCGCAAGCTGCATCGGTAGACGCGGCACCAGTGCCATCAGGCCGGTCAGCAGCCAGCGCGCGAGCAGCACACCGAGCGCACCCGCGATCAGGAACAGCAGTACGCTCTCCGTCAGCAGCTGACGCAGCAGCCTGCCACGCGATGCACCGATCGCCAGACGCACTGCGATCTCGCGCCGGCGCGCGGCTGCGCGTGCAAGCAGCATCCCCGCCACGTTCGTTCCCGCGACCAGCAGTACAAGGCCGGACAGCGCGAAGAGGAAGAACATGAACGCGTTCACGACGCCCTGGAAATCGCCCGGGAACAGTGACATGGGCATCACCGCGACACCCTGCGTGAGATTCGATTCCGGATAGCTCTGCGCGAGCCGGCTCGCGATCGTGCTCAGCTCAGCCTGTGCCTGAGTGACGCCCGCGTCCGGCGCGAGGCGGCCGATCGCCATGAGCCACACGTTCCGCCGGCCCGTCAGCATTCCGTCCTGCATGCCGAGCAGCGGCGCTGCCATCACGGGTGCCCACAGGTCCGGCGCCAGCACCACCGGACCGCGAAATCCCTCCGCCGCCACGCCGACCACCGTGAACGAGGAGCCGTTCAGCACGATGCCGCGCCCGATGATCGACGAGTCGCTCTCGAAGCGGTCGCGCCAGAAGCTATGGCTCAGCACGACGACCGGATGCGAGCGCGGCGTCCGGTCCTCCTCCGCGAGAAAGAAGCGGCCGAGCGCCGGTCGCACCTGGAGCACGTCGAAGAAATTGCCGCTCACGATGCTGCCTTCCACCGCTTCGCCGCCGTCGGGTCCGGCGAGACTCAGCGCGCGTGGCGAGTACTGCATCGCCGCCAGACCCGAAAGCGTACGGGTGCCGCCGCGGTAATCGACATAGTTCGGGTACGACATGTTGTCGAAGCCGCTGCCGTCGTTCGTCCGACCTACGCTCACCAGCCGGTCCGGCTCGCCGATTCCCGGCGGCGGCGACAACAACAGCGCGTTCACGAGCGAGAAGATCGCCGTCGTCGCACCGACTCCGATCGCCAGCGACAGGATTGCGGTGAGGGCGAACACCGGACCGCGCGCGAATCCGCGCACGGCGTGACGTGCGTCCTGGACGAAGCTCTCGAGCATGAAGTCCTCATCTGTGGCGGGAACGCCGGTGCCGGGACGAAACTGTGGCTCTGTCACAGCTTCCGAAGCGCCGGTTTCGAGGTCAAGCCGCCCTACGCGGCGAGCGGGCGGAAGGTGTCAGACGATGCTCCCGTGTCGGTAGGCCGGTGGAGCCGCCCGTGCGCAAGGACGTCGGCAGCCGGCGCGGGTCGCGGTCACGAGCGTCGAACCTGCCCCACGCCGGGCTCGCGCCGGCGCGGTGACAACCTTACCGCGTATTCCGCTGTCTAAGCGTACCTGGACGGGTCGGGGGCGGAGTCGGGGTCGACTGCACGGCGCCCGGCGACGTCGACTCCGCCCCGACCGGCGCGGTGGGCGGGTCGGGGTGGATTACACGGCGCCCGGCGACGTCGACTCAGCGCCGACCGGCACCGAAGCCGCGAGGGGCCGAACCGACGGCGCCTGGGGACGTCGGCTCCCCGCCGGCCGCTCGCCGAGCGCGGGTCGGGGCCGAACCGACGGTGCATCGCGCTCGGCCGCGTTCCCCCGCATCGCCGTCACGCACGCCGCAGCACCATTCCGCTCCGCCGCATTTCGGATGGGGGGAAACTGCCTGCGGACAATGGCCGTAGGGGACACATTACTGATTCCTGGAGGACGATTGTTGAAAAACTGCCTGTTTGTTCCGGTTACTGTTGTCGCACTCGCCCACACCGCCGCCGCGTCGGGCGCCTTTGCCCAGACGCCCGAGCGCTATTCGATACCGGGTGAGACCGTCGCGGTCTACAATCTGGCCGGCAGCGTCACGATCGAGCGAGGCACCGGTGCCAACGTGGTGATCGAGGTGACGCGCGGCGGCCGCGATGCCGAACGGCTGGATGTCGAGCGGACCGAGGTGAACGGTCGACCGACACTCGTCGTCCGGTACCCCGATGGCGATGTGGTTTATAGCGGATCGGGAGGCAGCTCGCAGATCAGCGTCCGCCGCGACGGCACGTTCTTCGGCGATGGCCCGCGCGGCGAGCGCGTGAGCATCCGTCGCTCGGGGCGCGGCACGCAGGCGCACGCTGACCTGCGGATCCTGGTGCCTGCGGGTCGCGGAGTGGACGTGCGGCTGGGTGTAGGCGAGGTGACTGCGAGCGATATCGAGGGCGGACTGGACATCGACGTGTCTGCGGCCGCAGTGCGGACGCGCAACACGAAGGGCCGGCTGCGCATCGACACGGGCTCCGGCAGCGTCGCCGTGGAAGGTGCGGAAGGCGACAACATCCTGGTCGACACCGGTTCCGGCAGCGTCGTCGTGAACGGCATCCGTGCGGACGATCTCACCGTGGACACCGGCTCCGGTCGCGTGAGCGGCACCGGCATCGTCGCGAACGAGCTGGGCGTCGATACCGGTTCCGGCAGCATCACGCTCGCGGATGTGAGCGCGCGCGACATCGTGCTGGACACCGGCAGCGGTCGCGTTGATCTGGACCTGGTCACGCAGATCGAGAGCCTGCTGATCGATACGGGTTCCGGGCGCGTGCGGCTGGCGGTCCCCGCGAACATCAGCGCGTCGCTCGAGGTGGACACCGGGAGTGGCGGGATCGAGTCGGAGATGCCGATGACGATCACGCGCCGTTCAAGGACGACGCTGTTCGGCACGATCGGCAGCGGCGCTGGACGTATTGTGATCGACACTGGGAGCGGCGGCGTAACGATCGTCCGGCGATAGCAGTCGGACGCGGAACCCACTCTGCAGAACGGCTCAATAGCGCATGCCCACGTCCCCGGAAGCGCGATCCTGCATGTCTGTGCGCGCCACGGCTGAGCGTGCCTGAGCCGTTCTGCAGAGTGGGTTCCGCGTCCGGAGAGACTGTCAGGTCTCGACGCGGTAGATCTCCCGCCGCCCACTCTCCACCAGATCGTGATAGCCCGCCATCGTCTTCCGCAGATCCTCGTTCTGCATGACCTTCTCCTCGAGCGCGAAGAAATCATCGATCCGCTCGGTCTTCGCCTCCGCAATGAGCGTCCAGAACTGCTCCCCCGTCGCGTCCGTCAGCAGACGAAACGGTTCGTGGCCCATCTCTTCGACGACGTTCGAGATGGCTTTGAACTTCTCCACCATCTGTCGGACCTGCCCCGGCCTGCAGTTCAATACCTCGCGGATGACGTACATGGCGCGCTCCTCTGTCACGGTGAGCTCGGCGCTTCCCGTCGCCAACACCGCTGGCGTCAAGCGACGGCGCGTTCCGAATCCTATCGGTATCGAAGCCGGCGACAATCGGCAGAATTGTCCAAATTTGCGGAGCAACGACCGTGGGCAATCTTTTGTACGTGACGGGCAACGAGGCTCTGACGCTATCGATCGAGGCCGATCAGGTAGGTCGCCGTTACTGCTCCAAAGACCTCTTCGGCATTGAGGTTGACGTGCACAGTCAGGCCGAAGCCCGATTTCGGGCCGGGCGCCGATACCGCCACTTGAAGCGGAAACCCGATCTTCGTACCGAACCCGACATTCCGGGCGCCGCCGCCGGCCTCGCTGATGACTCGTTCACCATCGACTGCCGCGAGTCCGGCCGACAGAGTGACCTGCGCAACCTCGGTCCGGTAGAAGTCTCGTCCGACCAGCAACGCGAGCTCATCGAAGCGGTCATGCAGGTTGCCGCCAGGGGCACGGAACCGTGAACCGCCGCCGCCATTCATTCCGGCTCGCAGAGATACTGAGTACGCGCCCCTCTGGTGCCTCATTCCGACGTGACCGGCCAGTCCCATACCGGCACTCGTCTCGACACCGCCTCCTGCCCAGCTGGCGCCGGCTCCGAGCACCACCCGCGTATGTACGGGATCGCTCTGGGCGTGTATGGTCTGCGCGCAGACGAGCCCAGCCGCAAGCGTGAAGAACGTGGCAACTGCGCACGCAAACGAACACCGGCCCGGGTGCGTGGTGGGCGTCATGGTCATACCTCTGAAGCGGCGATCATATCTGCGGCTGCCCATACCAGTGACGGCGCTGTCATCAAACTACTGCCAGCTCCTTATACTCAGCACGCACACGTTCGAGCAGCTTCCTGAACCGGGGCTCGCCACGCACACCGTCCAGAAACCAGTCGTGCTCCGCCAGGTAGGGGTAGTTCACCATGCCGAGCTCGACCTCGCGCTCCAGCCAGTCGAGCGCCCGCGCGTTCTCTCCGGCCAGAGCGTAGCAGTGCGCGAGCTCGCGCGCGAACATCTCGCTTGCACGGGCAGCGGCCACGAAGGCCGGTGTAATCGCACGCACCGCCTCATCACGCTCCCCGCGCAGGCCGTGCGCCAGGGAGCGCGCAAAGGAGGCGAAAACAGATTGCGGGAAACGCTGCGCCGCGGCGATCAGCAGCGCATCGGCCTCTTCGAGCCGGCTATCATAGGCTACCGCCCAGCCGGTGAACACCGCGGCGAACGGACTCTCCGGATCCATCTCCAGCTGCCGTCGATATGGTGCGACCGCGTCGGCAAACCTGCCTTCGAGAACCGGTACGAAGCCCTGTACGCCCTGCGTCAGCGGTGTC
The DNA here is from genome assembly GCA_035461765.1 of Longimicrobiales bacterium. GTDB lineage: Bacteria > Gemmatimonadota > Gemmatimonadetes > Longimicrobiales > RSA9 > SH-MAG3. The sequence goes on along the minus strand of DATHUY010000056.1, from coordinate 33,766 downwards.
AGCGGATCCACCTCGAGCGCGCGCGCGAGGAACGCGGCCGCTTCTGCATTGCGGCCGGCGTGTGCGTGGACATAACCGAGCAACAGTAGCGTGTCAGGCTCGTCCGGATCGAGTGCATGTGCCCTCGCACCGGCGCGGATCGCAGTGCGCAGATCCCCCCGCGCAAACGCACACCATGCCTCGAGCCAATGGCCGCGCGGGGAATGTGCATTCAGCGTGAAGACCTTGTCCGCGATCTCGTGAACGCGCTCCAGGCCTGCGTCAGGATCGGCACCGGCCTCCACATGCATCGCGATGATGTGACCCAGCGTGCTGAAGAGCAGCTCGTTATCACCTACCACCGCGAGCGCGGTCTCGATGTATCGCTTAGCCCGCTCGAGCCCCTCGTGCGAGAAGCGCCACGCCTCGTAGCGCGCGCGGAGGTATGATTCGTACGCGCGCACATCGCGGATCGGTCGCTCCGCCAGTGCCTGCGCCTCGCCTGCAGACAGACGGAGCCTCAACGCTTCGACTACCGCACGTGCGACCTGCTCCTGCATGTCGAACACGTCGGCCATAGTGCCGTCGAACCTGCGTGCCCAGAGCTGGTCATCCGTGTGTGCGTCGATGAGCTGTGCAGTGATCCGCAGCGCGTCACCCGCTTTGCGCACGCCGCCCTCCAGCACGTAGCGCACGCCCAGCTCCCGCGCAATCGTCCGTACGTCGCTCCCGGTCCGTTTGAGACGCATGGCAGATGTGCGTGAGATCACCCGTAGAGCTCGGATGCGCGAGAGGTCAGCGATGACCTCCTCGGTCAGACCGTCGCTGAGATACTCATTTCCGGGATCCGGGCTGATGTTGACGAACGGCAGCACGACAATGGACGGCCGCGACGCCTGATGCACATCGACCGTCCCCTCCGTGGCGATCGCCCGCAGATCAGAGAGCAGTGCTGCGGCATCCTCGTGGCGACGATCGGGTGCTCTGGCCAGGCAGCGATGCACCGCACGCGCCAGCTGTGGCGGAACGTCCGGCCGCAGCGACTCGACCGGCGCCGGATCATCATTCCGGATAGCGTGGATGATCGGCTGGTCCGCAGCGCCACGGAAAGGTCGAACACCAGTCAGCATCTCGTAGAGCAGGACACCCGCGGACCAGAGGTCCGTTCGCTCGTCCACGTCATCGCCGCGCGTCTGCTCCGGACTCATGTATGCGACGGTACCCAGCCTCACGCCTTCACGGGTGAGCCTCGAGCGAGCATTTCTTGCAACGCCGAAGTCCACGATCCTGAGATGATCGGCATCGGTGACGATGATGTTCGCGGGCTTGATGTCGCGGTGGATGATGCCCGCGGCGTGCGCCCGGGACAACGCATCCAGCAGCTGGATGGCGTAGGCGAGCACGTCGTCAATCGGCAGAGGTCCGCGCGCGACTTTCTGCTCGATCGTCTCACCGTCGTAGCACGCCATCGCGATGAACAGACGCCCGCCCACCGGATCACCCGTGGACGGTGCCGTTGTTCCGATATCGTACACGACGGCGATGTTTGGATGATCCAGCGCTGACGCCGCGCGCGCTTCGCTTTCGAGGCGGGCGCGGGCAGCTGCGTCCGCGGTCAGATGTTCGGGCAGGAACTTCAGGGCGACGACGCGATCGAGCACTGCGTCGTGCGCCTTGTACACGACGCCCATGCCGCCGCTGCCGAGTGGCGCCACGATGCGGTAACGTCGCCCGACCACGTGACCGGCGTGAAGGGTGTGTCCGGGTGTGGGAGCGAACGCGGTCCCGAGGATCTCCGCGCCCATCACTTCCAGGAAGTCCGGCGCAGCCGCGTGGGACGCGAGCAGCGATCTCAACTCCTCGCGCAGTAATTCGTCGTCGCCGCACGCCGCCTCGACGAATGCCGCCTGTTCCGCGGGCGGCAGATCGATCGCTTCTTCAAAAAGCGCGGCGAGCCGTTCGCGATGCGAATCCCGAGGTGCGTCGCTCACACGCGATGCCCGATCTCACGGTGCAGCCAGGCCTGGGCCATCGCCCAGTCCCGCTTCACCGTGCGGGGTGAGATGTCGAGCGCGATCGCGGTCTCTTCGATGGTCATGCCACCGAAAAAGCGGCATTCGACGACCCTGATCTGCCGCTCATCGACCTGCGCCAGCCGCTCGAGCGCCTCATCCAGGGCGAGGAGCGTGTGGGACTGTGATTCGTTGAGCACGCCCTGGTCAGGGATCGCGAGCAGATCCTCGAACGGCAGCTTCTCGAACTGGCCGCCCCGCTTCAACGTCGCGCGATCCCTCGCGTAGTCGCACAGGATGTGACGCATCGCACGCGCCGCGAGCGCACGGAAATGAGCCCGCCCCTCCACCTCGATGCGGGACTGACCGACGAGCCTGAGCCACGCTTCATGCAGCAGCGCCGTGGTGTTGAGCGTGTAGTTGCCGTGCCAGCGCCGGCGCTGCCGCGCCGCCAGCTCCTTCAGCTCGTCGTACAGGATGGCGAAGAGCTTGTCCACGGCATCTCGATCACCACTGCCGAGCTCATCCAGCAGCCGTGCGACGGTCTGCTGTACCTGCTTCGCTTCGACCACATCGCCCCCACGCGTGCGACGGTTCGTCGGGTATCTGGGAACCATACGCCCCGCCGACAGCCGCTTCAAGCACGTTGCTGCGCGTGGACGACATCCGCGGACGACGCGGGCCCACGCTGTGCCGCGCTTCCTCCCGTTCCATGGCCCGGTTTTCAGCCAGACCGCGTACACGAGGGTGAAGTTGCTCATTTCACCACTCATTGCCGGCACGACCGGCGCACGGAGGACACCATGAAGATCATGCCCCGCATTTCCCTGCTGATCCTCGCGCTGGCAGTAAGCGCCTGCGAATCCGCGACAGCGCCGGACGTGGTGCAGACGGACGCGCTGACGCTCACGCCGGCCGACGCGGCACCTCACATGGCTGCCGCCGGTACGTTCGACCAGACCACGATCACGAGTCTGGAGTTCCGCCAGGCAGGGCCCAACACGATCCTCGACCAGACGTCTGCGGGATCGGTCACCGGTACGCTCACCGGGAGTTACACCGATGAGTTGAAGGTCGTCATTCACTCCGATGGCCGCTTCAACGCGCACTTCACGATCCGCTGCCAATGTATGGTGGCGGGCCAGTATGGCGTCATCGACCTGGTCGCATCCGACACCGGCGAGCTCGTCAGTCCTACCGTCGCCTCATTCAAAGGTCGCGCCGTCATCACGGGCGGGACCGCCGACCTCGCCGACCTGCACGGCGTGCTCGAGATCGACGGGACGATCGACCTCATGAGCGGCCTCGCCACCTACACGTACGCCGGCCGCATACACTGACGGATGAGTACTGCCCAAATGGACGCTTTGACGAGAGGCGGCGCGGCCCGATCAACGGCGCGGAGCCCGTTTTACCTCCTGATCACCGCGGCCATGACCTGCACGATGTTCGTGGGGTTCTCCTTCACGTACTTCGGTCCGATCGCGCGGGGCGTCTACCCGGACGTCTCGCCGGTCGTGCACGTGCACGGCTGGTCCTTTTTCGCGTGGTACATGGTCCTGCCCCTGCAGGCGGCACTCATTCGCGCGCGGAACGTGGCGATTCACCGTACCCTCGGCCTGGCCAGTCTCGGGCTGGGCGCAGTCATGGTCGCGGTCGGACTCATCGTGAGTGTGGTTCAGATCCACCTCGCACGTGCACCCGACGGAAGCCCGTTCTGGCGGTTCATGGGACTACCGATCTTCAGCTCGTGGGTCCTGTTCACCGTCTTTTACGTGGAAGCCATGCGGCGACGCAGGCGCGTCGAGGACCACAAGCGGCTCATCCTGCTCGCCAGCGCCGTCGCACTCGGAGCGGCGACGTTCCGGATCGCAGTGAGGATCGCGGGACCCGGTCCGTCTGTCTCGATCGTCGGAATGCTCGCTTCCGTGATCTTCCCACTCATCGCAATGATAAACGATAGGCGGCGAGCAGCGCGAATTCACCCTGCGTTCGCATGGGGCATACCGGGAATGGTGCTGACAATCGCGGGGACCTTCCTTCTGGGAGCCACGCCGGCAGGCGACATGCTGGCAATGGGACTCGCCCGAATCGGCTGGCTGCTCATGCCCCTGTACGCGCCGTGAGCATCGATCAGCGTACGGCGGCGCGGCTCATGCAGCGATCTCCAGCGGTGCGCCACTCACACGGGGAGCACCCCGCCGTGCACCGGGTCCCGCCGCGCCCGGACGCCGACCCCACCACCCAGGCCGACACCATGCGGCCAGGGTGCGTCTCCCTGGCCCGATCCGCCGGTTCCATGGAGAAGAGCACGGCGTTCATTGCAGCACACTTGATCCAGGAGGGCAGTATGAAAGCATGGATCGGAGTACTCACTGTGTCGCTGGTCGGTGCGCCGGCGGCGGCGCAGGATCCCGCGATGCCCATGCAGCAGGAGGCAATGCAGCGGTGCATCGCCATGATGGGTGGACCGCCGCCGCAGATGCTGCTGCACCTGCAGGATTCGCTGGCGCTGTCGGCAGACCAGGTCAGTCGTCTCGAAGCGCTGCACGATCAGGCGCAGGAAAGGGCCATGCCGCACATGGAGCCGGCCATGAAGGCACACATGGAGGCTGCAGCGGTGCTCGAGGCCGATGCACCGGATTTCGCCGCGTACGAAGCGAAGCTGCGCGAAGCAGCCGACCACATGATCCTGGCGCACACCGAAATGGCCCGCGCGTCGGTCGCCGCGCGGCAGGCGTTGAGTGCCGAACAGCGCTCCAGACTCGAAGCCCTGATGCCCGCGATGATGCAGATGATGCACGGCGGGGACCGTCCCATGGGTGCGGCTGCGGGCGCGCACCAGATGGGTGCGGGGCCGGGCCACGAGATGGGTGCCGGTGCGATGATGATGCACTGTATGATGATGGGAGCGGGCGCGCAGCAGCACGCCCCGATCCGCTGACGGCAAGGAGGGCCGGCGCCAGGTGTGACCGGTAATGCCAGCGCTGGCTGTGAACGCCAGCCGTGGCCGGGCACGCCCAGCCGGACGCGGAACCCACTCTGCAGAACGGCCTGTGGAGGCATGCGCATGTCCCCGGGAAGGCGAGGCCGAATGTCCCGGAGCGCCATGGGCATGCGGGCCTGAGCCGTTCTGCAGAGTGGGTTCCGCGTCCGTTGACACCACGGCCGGACGGGCGCACCTTTGATCGTGACGTAGGGAGTCTACCGCGTCCCCCCGATTCCTGCGTAGTGAACCTCACAAACAGATCCCGTGCCGGCCACCGGTGGATCGCCGCCCGTGGTGCGGCGCTGTCATGGAGCGACACATGAAGCGGCGCACGAAACTCCTGCTCTTTACAGTCGTCGGCATTGGCACGGTGAGCGCCGGCGGGATCGCGATGATGCCCGACGGCGACACGTCGCTGGTGCAGGCTGCGACGTTCGAGGTGACGCGCGGCTCCGTCGTCGAGAAGGCGATGGCGTCCGGCACGATCGAGCCGAGCACGGAGGTCGAGGTCAAGTCAAAGGTCTCGGGTGTCGTCCGTCAGCTGTACAAGGACGCCGGCCAGTTCGTCGAAGCCGGCACCCCGCTCCTCGAGATCCGGCCGGACCCGACGCCGCTGGAGCTGGTGGATGCGCGCCGCGCACTCGAGCTGCGGCAGATGGAGCTGGAGACAGCGGTGCGCGAGCTGGAACGGCAGCGCTCGCTCCAGCAGACCGGCGCCGTGACGGAGCTGCAGGTCGAACAGTCGGAGCGGCGCGCGGAAGAGCTCGCGCTCCAGGTGACGATCGCGCGCGAGAAGCTGGCGCTGCTCGAGGGCGGACGCGTCACCGTAGGTGATCGCCCGCTCGAGTCCGTCATCACCGCACCGATCAGCGGCTACATCCTCGAGCGCATCGTGCAGGTCGGCGAGATGGTGTCTCCGCTGAGCTCGTTCCAGCCGGGAACCGTGCTGTTCAAGATGGCCGACATGAGCGACCTCGTGTTCCGCGGTACCGTGGACGAGATCGATGTCGGCCGCCTTCAGACGGGCGCCGAGGTTGCTATCCTGATCGGTGCGCTTCCCGACGTGCGCATGACGGGTCGCGTGACTCGTATCTCGCTCCGCAGCAAGCGCGACGAACAGAGCGTCGGGTTCCCCGTTGAGATCGCGATCACGGACGCCGACGGGGCGGTGTTGCGCGCGGGCTACTCCGCGAGCGCGGAGATCACCGTGCAACGCGCGGATGACGCGCTGCTGATCCCGGAACGGCTGATCACCTGGGCGCGCGACACCGCGACCGTCGCCGTGCAGAAAGCCGATGGCACGACGGAACGCCGTGTGATCCGGACCGGCGTCAGCGACGCCGTCAATGTGCAGGTCGTCTCCGGCCTCGCCGCGGGCGACCGGCTCGTGGAGCGCACTGCCGGACCGCGCGGGCAATAGACCCGTGAAGCACCTCCTGCCGGTGACGTTCCTGGATGATCTGCGCACGCAGAAGATGCGGCTGGCGCTCACGCTGTTCGGCATCTTCTGGGGCACATTCGCCGTGGTCGTGCTGCTGGCGTTCGGCACCGGTCTCGAACGCAAGGCGAGCGAGGAGATGGTGAGCGGCACGGGCGTCGTTACGCTCGGCTCGGGCATGACGCGCAACGCCTGGCGCGGCCTGCCCGAACGACGGCCGATCCGACTCCGTCCCGAGGACGCACTGCTCCTGCGCCGTGAAGTCCCTGGCATCGCACAGCTGAGTGAGGTGACGTACGGAAACCAGACTCTGCGTGCAGCGGAACGCATGTCACAGGCCCCACTGTTCGGCATCGAGCCGGTCTACGCCGAGCTGCAGCAGCTCGAGGTCGACCCGCGCGGCCGTTTCATCAATCCGCGCGACATCGCCGAGCGCCGGCGCGTCGCTGTGATCGGGCCGGGCCTCGTCACGCAGCTGTTCGGTGAAAGCGACGCGCTCGGCCGCGAATTCATTATGAAGGGATCCACCTTCCTGGTGGTCGGCGTGCTGAAGCCGCGGGACGGCTCCGTGGGATTCCTCAACGACGCGCGCGCGTTCATCCCCGCGACCACGTATCGCATCCTCACGGGCGCAACGACAATCTCGAGCATTGCGTACACGCCTGTGTCTCCGGATGTCGGGCCGGAAACGCTGCAGCACGCGTTCGACCTGCTGGGCGCGAAGCACCGCTTCGACCCGTCCGACCGGTGGGCGCTGCAGCAGTGGGACTCGTCCGAGTTCGAGCAGGAGATCCGCTTCTTCCTCCTCGCTCTGAAGATCTTCCTCGCCGTCGTCGGCGGCTTCACGCTGCTCGTCGGCGGCATCGGTGTCGCGAACATCATGTTCGTCGTCGTGCGCGAGCGACGGATGGAGATCGGCGTCAAGCGCGCGATCGGCGCGCGACGCTCGCACATCGTCGTGCAGTTCATGAGCGAGGCCGCACTCCTCGTCGGGCTCGGGGCATTGCTCGGATTCCTGTTTGCCGTGCTCGTCGTCAAGCTGGTCGGGATGATCCCCGCGACCGAGGACATGGGTGACCCTGTCATTTCCGGCGGCGTCGCCGCGATCACCGCAGCGGTGCTCGCCGTCGTTGCCTTTGCCGCCGGCGTCTTCCCCGCCCGCCAGGCAGCGCGCCTGGACCCCGTCACATGCCTGCGCGGGTGACGAGCTGACATGTGGCGAATCCTGCTTTCCGAGTTCTGGGAGGACCTGCGCGCGCAACGGACACGCGTGCTGCTGACGAGCATCGGCATCGCGTGCGGAACGTTCATTGTCGTCGTGCTGCTCGCGCTGGGCGAGGGGATCAAGCGCGCGGTGATGAGCGAGCTGCTCGCATCGTACGACGAGGCGATCATCGTGTTCGGCGGGATGACGCGCACGCCCTGGGCCGGCCTCCCCTCACAGCGTCGCATCGCTCTCGAGGAGGACGACGTCGCTGCACTTGTCAGGGAAGTGCCGGACATCGAAGCAGCGAGCGCCCTGTACCAGCGCTGGGGTATCCGGCTCACGGTCGAGGGCAGCCGCACCGGCGAGGATGCGCAGGTGCAGGGAGTGGACGCTTCGTTTGCGCTCATGAAGGACATGATGCCGGCGCCCGGCGGCCGCTTCCTGAACGCGCGCGACATGACCGAACGTCGCCGTGTCGTCTTCCTTGCGGACTCGCTTGCGCGCGTGCTGTTCCCCGATGGTGACGCGCTCGGCAACGCCGTGCGCCTCAACAACCAGCCGTTCACGGTGATCGGCATCGCGCCGCGCCGCGTGCAGACCGGTATCGAGAACAACAACGATCACAGCCTCGCGACAATCCCCGCGAGCACGTTCATGCTGCTGTACAACCAGCGCCGGCCGTCGCGCATCGTGTTGCGTGCGCGCGATCCGCACAACAGCGAGGCGGCGCAGGAGGGTCTCAGGCGCGTGCTGGCCGAGCGGCACCGCTTCGATCCCGCGGACCGGTCCGCGCTCTACGTGCAGGACTGGGCGGCCGACGCGCGCATGGCGCGCCGCATTCTGACGGGCATCCAGGTCTTCATGGGACTGGTCGGCGGGCTTACGCTGCTGGTCGCAGCGGTCGGTGTGGCGAACATCATGTACGTCGCAGTGAAAGAGCGTACGCAGGAGGTCGGCATCAAGCTGGCGCTCGGCGCACGCTCGCGGCACATCGTGTCACAGTTCGTCTTCGAGGCCGTCCTGCTCTCGCTGGCGGGTGGCCTGGCCGGCATTGCCGCTGCCGGGATCGCAGTCGCAGTCATGAACGGCCTCAACCCCGACAATGAAGCGCTGCAATACCTGATGAAGCCGGTGATCTCGTGGAACATCGGATTTGCGACGGTGGCGATCCTCACGATCATCGGCTTCATGGCAGGCGTCTTCCCCGCGCGCCGCGCCGCAGCACTGGACCCGGTCGAATCGCTCCGTTACGAGTAGCGCGCGAGAGTTCGGATCAGCGCGACGATGCGTGGCACGCACGTCCGCCCGCGGACCCGCCCGCCGATCGACCTGCCATCACTCCCGAACCGGGCCGCCGAGCAGCTCCTCCAGCGCGATCCGCGCGTTCGTGAAGCCCACGCGTGCGTTGAGCAGTGCACGCTGTGACTGCGCTTCGGCATCGTTGATCTGCTGGAACTCGATGAACGTGATGGTGCCGTAGCGGTGTTGCTCGCCGGCGAGTCGCGCGCGCTCCGTGCTCAGCGCCGCACGACGCTGCGCGGACTCCATGCCGCGCCATGCATTGTCGAGATCGATGAGCGCAGCGCGCACCTGACGCTCGAGCGTCGCACGCGAGGTCGCATCCTCCTCCACCAGCTGCGCATGGCTCACGTCGGCCGCGCGGATGCTCAGGTTCTCGTTGAAGCGCAGGACCGGCACCGGCACCGAAACCTGGAGGCCGAGGTCGTAGCCGCGGTTCTGCGGGTTCAGCTCCCAGAACGCTTCGGAGCCGGAGGTCGAACGGTTACGTGAGTACGACGCGAACCCGCTCACGGTCGGCCAGCGGAACGCGCGCGCATTGCGCTGCTGGAGCCGGCTGTTCTCGAGCGCCACGTCGGCCTGGCGGATCCGGGGACTGGAACTAAGCGCGCGCTCGACGATCGCGTCATCGGAGAGTATCGCAGGATCGAATGCCTCGGGTACCGCGCCGACGGGTTGCAGCTCGACGTCCTCCGTCATACCGAGAGCGTCGAGCAGCAGCAGCCGCGCCTTCAACGCCTCACCGCGCGACTGCTCGAGCCGCATCTCCTGATCGAGCACCTCGATTTCGGCGCCGAGCATGTCCGCGGGCAGCGACACGCCCGCAGCCAGCTTCCCCTTCTCCGCCGCCAGCCGCTCACGCGCCGTGTTCATCAGGCGCTCCTCCAGCAGCACGGCGTCATCTGCGAGCAGCACCTGATAGAAACGCCGCTCCACCTCGGCACCAGCGCGATGCATCTCGACGCTCATGCCCTGCTCCGACTGCCGCACGCTCGTCTGCGCACTGCGCAGGTTCAGCCAGCTGCCGAACGAGAAGAGCTGCATGCTCAGGCGCACGCTCTGCGACGTGCTGCTCGACACCGCTTCTGCGTAGTAGGGGTTCGGCAGCGGCTCGCCCGCGAAGTCTTCCGCCGTATACCGACGGAACCGACCGATCGAGAAGCTCAGGCCGCTGCCGAACTGCGGGATAAACACGTTGTTGCGCGCCTGACGCTGGCGCAGCTCTGCGAGTGTCAGGTCAGTCGTCGCTCGACGGACACCGGGGTTGCTCGTCCAGGCGATCCGTTTCGCCTGGTCGAGCGTCAGCGCGCGCGGCGCCTGCTGACCGACGGCGTCGGCAGCGGGGATGGCAAACAGAACCAGGAGGACCAGGCTGAAGGCAGACTTGTGCATTGGGATCTTCCGGCGGATTACTGCAGGACGGGAACGACCCAAAGTTGCACACGGCGGTTATCATGTGCAACAGAGACGTGCGATTGGAGTTTTGTCGGCGCTGTGGCTCGTCCAGCCGTACGTCGGAGTGCACCCAGCTTCGTAGCGGCGTCGGCCGGGGCAGAATTCCCGTCGCGGAGCGGCGCCTGACGTGCCCCAGGGATCGCTCTGGCCGGCCTGGGGAAATTTCGACGTCTCCGGATGCCGTGATGCCGGCACCAACCCCGGTCCGGGCGAGGCTGGGGCACGATTGACGGCACTGAGACGCTTGGCGCGGCGCCGGACCCGAACGCGGTGGCGCCTGGCGGCCCGCCGGACCCCGGACGCGGCACCCACTCTGCAGAACGGCTCATCCGGACATGCGCATGTCACCAGGATAGTCGGCCGGCATGTCCCGGCGCGGCACGGCCATGCGGACCTGAGCCGTTCTGCAGAGTGGGTTCCGCGTCCGACTTCAGTGGCAGTGGTTGTGCGCGTCCGACCACACCTGTCCCGGCGGACACTCCGGCCGCGTCCCGTCCATTACCGACATGATCGCAATCGCCACAGCGGCGAGCAGGAGCAGCCCGATGAAGACCAGCGACGGCCCGCTCAGCAGGCCGCGCTTCTTCTTCCGGCGCGTCGTGCCGGCTTCGCGTGACGCACTTCCCTGCCGCTTCGTCCGATTCTTCTTCTTCGCCATGAACTCATTCTGCGGCATCGTGCGGTGCGGATGCAACCGGCCGGAGCTTCGTCTTCAGCACGTGAGTCGCCACCCGCTCGCCCGTGTCCAGGCCCGCGTCCGTCGAGTACCTGAAGTGCCAGCCGAGCTGAACCCGCGAATCGGCACATTCGCGCGCCGCCGCAGCGAAATCCGGAAACGAGCGCTCCGGCATTCCCTCCGGCGCCGTCATGGTCGTCATCGTGAACGGTGCCTCATCGAGCGCGGATGCGAGCACCGTGAACGCCGCCGCGCATCCGGTCGCATGGGCGGATGCATATTCCGGGAACGGCGGAGCCGGCCGGAGCGACTGCCAGTCGGGGACCGGCGATGTCGCATTGTTGCCATCATCCGCCGCAGCGCGGATCGCGGTGTACGGACGCCAGTGGTCGTATTCGTACTTCGAGTCCCAGTTCACGATGTAGCCGTCGAACAGCGCCATGTGCATGTGCGCGAACAGTCGCGCCGCCTCCCACAGGCCCACGTCCTGGTCCATCACCAGTCGCCGCGCGAGGCGGTTCACCGACCCCTCCGCAAACTCCATCCACCAGATCGCGTACGCCGTCTGATCCGCCGTCCGGACAGGGCTCCCGGCCGCGCCGTATGCCTTCACTTCGTCGTAGTCGCGCGCATATCGCTCGTCCGTGACTGCGGGCGGCGGCGGCGGCCGGAACGCGACAACGGACTCGATCGCAAACGGCCGCGCCGCTCGAAAGCCCGGCTGAAGCACGAAACCGTCCCAGTCGGGTGTCGTCTGATACCGGCCCGGCCCCGCATCGAACTGGTACGAGCCGGCGCCGTCCCACCCATCACCGTCGCGCGACCGCAGAACCGCTTCCGCGGCCGCCGTACCGAGCGCAATACTCGCTGCCTGCTGCGCGGGCGCCGGCGCGCCGTGCAGTGCCGACCACAGCGAGTCCAGTCGCGCTCGCGCGCTTGGATACTGCGAACGCAGGACCTCGTACGCAGCCCGCGCAGCGGCCCCTTCCGCGTAATCCGCAAGGCCTGTCGCGCCGCCCGCGGACATCGCTTCGCCCGCGGACTCAGCTTCGCTCGCGGACGCCGCTTCGGTCGCGCGCCCCGCTTCGCTCGCGAACGCCGCTCCCACTCCGCCGTCCACCGCACCATCGTACGCATAGCGCTCATAGACCGGCGCGATCGTGTTCAGCGCGTCGTGCATCGCGAGGTTCATCATCGCCAGCGCACGCTGGCCCTTGAACGTCAGGAACTGGTCCTCCTCGTACGCGATCGCGTGCGCCAGCTCATTCCATGCGACCACGACGCGTGCATCCACACCGGGGCCGACGCGCGGCAGGTCAGCAGGCTCCTGGGCAGCAGCGCCGCTGTGTCGCGGCAGCGCAGGATCGAGGGTGAAGGTGAGGGCAAGGAGGGTGCATGAGGCAGTGGCAGCGCGGGGGAGAATGGACATGAGTCGCCTCCTGTTGAATTAGCACGACCGTTCGTGCTAATTTGTAGAGTGCATGCGACCCCTTATCTTTGTCAACCATGACGACCCAGCCCGCTGCACCACGACCGCGCAAGCAGCGCAGCGACGGCGAACGCACGCGCGCGGCGATCCTCGACGCCGCCATGCGGCTGGCGTCCGTGGAGGGAATCGAGGGGCTGACCCTCGGCCGGCTGGCGGCCGAGCTGGGGGTGAGCAAGAGCGGGCTGTACGCGCATTTCGGATCCAAGGAGCAGCTCCAGCTGGAGACGATCGACGCGGCGCTCGAGGTGTTCGGGCGGGAGGTCATCGCGCCGGCGCACGAGGTGCGCGAAGGCCTGCCGCGCCTCGAGGCGATGGTGGCGGCCTATTTTTCGTACCTGGAGCGGTGGGTCTTTCCCGGCGGGTGTTTCTTCGGGTCACTGCTGGCGGAGATGGACGCGCGTCCGGGGTCCGTGCATGAGAAAGTGCTGGATGTGGAGCGGGCGTGGCTGGCGGAGTTCCGGGAGTACGTGGCCGGCGCGCAGCGACTCGGGGAGCTCGACGCGGACGCGGACGTGGAGCAGCTGGTCTTCGAGCTGTACGCGTGCATGGAGCTGGCGAACTACCACTTCGTATTGTTCCGGGATCCCGCGGTGCTGGAGCGTGGCCGGCGGGCGGTCGATCGGATCCTGGATCACGCCGCGTTCCGATCATGATCCGCCGCACGTTTCGACCGTCGCCCGCCACGAATCCGACGCTGACCGCGCCTGCCCGCGTACTTCTCGCCCTGGCGGTGTTCACGTGTTTCGCGGCGCCCGCCCCGCTGGAAGCGCAGGACCGGCTGGTGCGCCGGTATGGCGGCGAGGCCGGGCTGCAGCCGTCGGTGGTGGCGCTGGCGCAGGACAGTGTCGGCTTTCTGTGGGCCGGATCGCGCGCCGGACTCTTCCGCTATGACGGTCATCAGTTCCAGCGGTGGGCGGCCGATGTGCTGCCGAACGCGGTCGGCTCCATCGCGATTTCGCCGGAGCGAGTGGTCGTGGTGGATGCGAGCGGCCGGATCGTGGAGTTGACGCCGGCGGGTGCGCGTGAGCTGCCGGGCGCGGCACTGCGCTCGCCCGATCACACGCAGGTCGCGGCGTTCGACGAAGGCGGCCGGCTATGGGTCGCCACGCTCGATGGTGGGCTGGCGTGGCTGGACGATCGGGGCGAGTGGCACGCGCGGTCGCCCGCGCAGCTGCAGGTCGACACGGTGCGGAAGGTGCTTGCAGGCGGTCCGGGCGGCGGCGTTCTGGTCGCGGGGCGCGCGGGGCTGTGGCGCGTGACGGGACAGGCCCCCGGGGAACCCCTTCTCGAAACGACCGCTCTCATCGTGGACGCCACGGCGCTGCCGGACGGGCGCATTCTGGTTCTCTCCTCCGGTCGGCTGGTCTTCGAGATCCGGCCGGACGGCAGGACTCGCGTTCTGACGCAGGACGCGGACATCCCGATGTCGCGTGCGATCTCGCTGGCCGACCGGGCCGGCACGATCTGGATGGCGACCGACCGCGACCTCATCGCGCTGGACCGGTCCGGCACCGCGGAGGTGCTGGGACCGACGCACGGTGTGGCCGGCGGCGGACCGCTGCTCATCGACCGTGAGGGCAGCCTCTGGCACGCCGGGTTCACGGTCGTGTCGCACTATCCGGAGCCCGGCACCCGGGTATGGGAGGAGCGGCACGGCCTGCCATCGGCGCATACCCGATTTGTCGCACGGACGGGCGACGTCGTGTGGGTCACCACCTGGCGCGGAACGGGGTTCCTCGAGCGGAACGACGGCAGCTGGCAGGCCGGCACGCTGAGAGACTGGTTCGCACGCGGTCAGCCGTGCGCCGACGGCGCGGGCGGGGTGTGGATGTCGTCCGCCGATGGCCTCCGACATCTGCGCGGTCGGGAGGCGCGCCTCGTCAACAGCGGCACCGATCTGGAGATCGGCTCGTGCCGACCGGCATCCGACGGGGGTTTCTGGATCTCGTCACATGCCGGACTCCACCACATGAGCGGCGATGGCCGCCGGATCAGGCACATCGAAAACGCGCCCTACCTGTCCGGCGACACCGTGGTCGAGGCCGTGCTCGAGGACCGGACCGGAAGGCTCTGGATCGGCAACCGCGAGCAGGCCTGCCACGCCGCTGCCGCGGATGTGCTCGCGGACCGCGTAGCGGCGTGGTCGTGCGAACGGCTGCCACCCGGCGCGGTGCATCTGAACGCATTCGCGGAGATGCCGAGCGGCGCGATCTGGGCGGCGAACAGCCGCCTCGGCGTCATGCACCATACGGCGGCCGGCTGGGAGCCACTCCCGGGCAACCGCGATCTGCCCACCCGTTCCGTGCTGAACCTCGTGCCGTCACCGCGGGGCGGCACCTGGCTGGTCGGCACCGGCATGGTGATCCGTGTCGAGGAGGAGGAAGAAGATGAGGGCTGGGAAGTGCTGGAGCGGCTCGGCGCCTGGCATGGCCTGCCCACTGTCGGCGGCGGCGACCTGCTGGAGGAGGAGGACGGCACGCTGTGGATCACGACGGCCGAGGGTGTGATCCTGGTCCCGGCGGAGGTCCGGCTCGCCCATCCGCAGCCGCCCGCCATGGCCGTTGTCGAAGCCCGCGTGGACGGGCGCCGGGTGCCGCTGCGCGAGCCCATGGTGCTGCCGGCCGACCGGAACCGCCTCGAGCTGCGCTTCGCTGCCCTGTCCTTCCGTGATCCCGGGCGAATCCGTTACCAGGTGCGGCTGTCGCCCGACGAGCCATGGGCCGATACCGATGGCCAGCCGTTCTTCAACTGGGTCGACCTCCCGCCCGGTCGTCATCAGCCGGAGGTACGCGCCTCGCTCGACGGCGAACAATGGTCGCCCGTACCCGCCGGCGTCGCGTTCCGTGTGCTGCCCCCGTGGTACCGCACGGCATGGGCGATCTCCGCGTTCCTGCTGCTCGGTGCCGCGTTGCTGTTCGCGATCTATCGCGCCCGCATCGCGTATCTCCTCGGGCTCGAACGGCAACGCACCCGCATCGCGCTCGACCTGCACGACGAGATGGGTTCCGGCCTCGCCAGTATCGGCATCCTCGCCGACGTCCTGTCCTCCCATTCCGGCAGCGGCAACGAGATCGCGCGCGAGGTCGCCGCTACGGCCGAGGAGCTGGGCACCGCACTCTCCGACATCGTCTGGTCGCTCGATCCGCAGAGCGCGACACTCGATGTACTCGCCGCCCGCATGGCCGAAAACGGGAGCCGCCTGTTCGCCGACGATGTCCAGCTCGACACCTCGTTTCCCGGACACTGGCCCGCCGACCCGCTGCCGCTGCCCGTCCTGCGGAACGTGCTGCTGATCGGCCTCGAGGCGCTTCACAACGCCGCCCGACATGCCTGCGCCCGTCACGTGACCCTGTCACTGCAACCCGACGGAGCGGCCTGGCTGCTCACCGTATGCGACGACGGGATCGGGATGACGGAGAACACCGCGCCGCGCGGGTCGGGTCGCGGACTGCGCGGCATGCGCCGGCGCGCCGACGAGATCGGCGGCGAGATCTCCTGGCGCACACCCGCGCGGTCCGGCACCGAAGTGCGCCTGCGCTTCGATCCCTGGCCCGCGCGCAACCGCCTCGCCCACTGGCTGCTCCACGGGCGGGTGCGCCCTGCTGCGTCGCACACTGACCCGCATGAACATGCGGGTGCGTCCGTCGCGCGGCCTGTGCATCGTTAGTGGATGGCTCAGAACGAAAGGCATACATCGTCGATCCGCGTCGTCACCATCGAGGACGACCCGCAGTACCGGTCCAGCCTGGAACTGCTCTTCCGGCGCACCGGCGATTTCGAGCTCGTGGCCAGCTTCGGCTCGCCCGCAGCCGCACTGGCGGCGCTCGACGGCGCGGATGCGCAGCCGGTGTCCGCGGCGCAACCGGACGGCGGGGGCGGTACTGCGCCCGCAAGGCAGTCGGACAGCGGGCGCGGTACTGCGTCCGCAGGGCAGCCGGACGGCGGCGGTGCAGTGTCCGGCACGGCGGGCGCTGCGGCGGCCGGCTGGGATCTGGTGCTGATGGACATCGATCTCCCGGGCATGAACGGCATCGCATGCACGCGCCAGATCAAGCAGCGCAGGCCGAACACAGCGGTGGTCGTGCTCACCGTGTTCGAGGAGCGCGCGACCATCGTGGAGGCGATCTGCGCCGGCGCCGACGGCTACCTCCTCAAGCGCACCACGGCGGCCGAGCTGCTGTCGCAGCTGCGCGCGATCGCCCAGGGCGGCGCACCGATTTCGGCCGGCGTCGCCCGCACCGTGCTGGACCTGGTCCGCCGCCTCGGCCCGCCCGTGCCCGGCAACGGCGCCGCGCGCGCCGGCTCGTTCGAGCTCACCGAGCGCGAGCTCGATGTGCTCCGCTGCCTCGTGCAGGGCATGTCCTACAAGCGCACCGCGCAGCAGCTCGACATCAGCCTCGATACCGTACGCAGCCACATCCGCAGCGTATACTCGAAGCTCCAGGTGCACAGCGTGGCCGAAGCCGTCAGCCGCGCACTGCGCGAAGGCATCGTGTAGCCGCTCCCGCCAGCGGTGCCGGCGACTCGCGCGCACCAGTCTCACATGAATGTGCGATAGACACGCGGCCGCCCCCGCGCCATTCTCCGGACGACGCCTGCCCCGACACACTCAGCGCCACGACCGCCGCCGGGAGACGCGACGATGGACCGAGCCCACCACCTCGCGCCGTTCACGGGGGACTACGCGACGAGCGACGGGCACACCGCGCGCTTCCGCGTGATCGGCGGACACCTCTCCATCCAGCTCGCCGATGCCGGCTTCTTCCCCCTGCGCCAGATGAGCGACGCCCGCTTCGGCGTCTCCTTCTGCGTCGACTTCATGGTCCACTTCGATACGCACGACGGTGACGTACCCGGCGGCATGCTGGTGATGGGGCGCGAGCGCATGCCGCTCCGCCGGCGACGCGGGCTGGACTCCTCCCGCGTCGGAACTGCGGCCCGCGGCTGAGCGCTTTCGGGGGCGCGGCGGCGGCACCGTCCACGCGCGCGCCCTCGGGCCCGCCACCCCACCCTTGTCAGTTCGTGCGCGTGGAGCCGGTCGGAGATACGTCGGATGCGCCCCAGGGCGCGCTGTCGTCCGGCCGGAGCGCGATTCACGTCGCGGAGCGACGTCCGACCTACCCCGAGGCGCCAGAATCGCGGCGCGGGCACCATTCGACAGCGACATACGACGTCATGCTGTCACCGCGCCGGATCTGAGCGCAGGCGGGGCAGGATTGACGTCGCGCAGGCAGCATGGCGACGCGACCTGACACAGGGCCCTCCGGAACCCCTATCTTTGGCCCCGATGCCGACGTGCTCCATGACAGGGGGAATCGCATGACCGGGATGGAATCGCCGCGAACGATGGCCGCGGGGGCAGCGCGAATGCACTGGCGCTCGATCGTGGCAGCACTGCGGCTCGCTGCGGCGGGACTGCTGCTCGCTCCCGCCGCGGCCGCACTCCGGCTCGCACCGGCCGCAGCCGCACTACGGCTCGCTCCGGCCGCACTGCTGCTCGCGCCGGCGGCGCTTGCGGCGCAGGACACGACGTATGTGTTGCGGCCTGCGGCGGTGTTCGACGGGCAGGACCGCCACGAGGGCTGGGTCGTGCTCGTCCGCGGCGAGCGCATCGCGGCGGTCGGCGCGGAGCGCGACGTCGCATCGGCCGGCGCCGTCGCCATCGACCTCCCCGGTGCCACGCTGCTGCCCGGCTTCATCGAGGGCCACTCCCATCTGCTGCTGCATCCTTACGACGAGACGAGCTGGAACGACCAGGTGCTGCGCGAGTCGTATGCGGAACGCGTCGCGCGGGCCGTCATGCATGCGGGCGCCACGCTCGACGCAGGCTTCACGACCGTTCGTGATCTCGGGACGGAGGGCGCCGGCTACGCCGACGTGGGTCTGCGCACGGCTATCGACAAGGGCGCGATACGCGGTCCGCGCGTCATCACGAGCGGGCGTGCGATCGTAGCGACCGGCAGCTATGGACCGAGGGGATTTGCGCCGGAGTTCACGGTGCCGCAGGGTGCGGAGGAGGCGGACGGCGAGTCGCTCCTGAAGGTGGTGCGCGACCAGATCGGCCACGGCGCAGACTGGATCAAGGTGTACGCCGATTATCGCTGGGGGCCGGACGGTGAAGCCCGCCCGACGTTCACGCAGGCGGAGCTGGAGCGGATCGTGGAAGCGGCGGCGTCGTCCGGCCGGCGAGTCGTGGCGCACGCGAGCACGGCGGAGGGCATGAGCCGGGCGATCGCCGCCGGCGTCGCGACCATCGAGCACGGTGATGGCGGCACTCCCGCCGTGTTCCGGCAAATGGCCGAGCGTGGTGTGGCGCTCTGTCCGACCGTGGCGGCGGGCTGGTCGATCTCGCGTTACGGAGGCTGGCGCCCTGACGTCGATCCCGAACCGGCGCGCGTTGCGGCCAAGCGCGCGAGCGTGCGCGCTGCGCTCGATGCCGGCACGACGATCTGCGTCGGCGGCGATGCCGGCGTGTTCTCGCACGGTGAGAATGCCCTCGAGGCAGAGCTGCTCGTCGATTACGGCATGTCGCCGCTCGCCGTCGTACGCGGCATGACAGCCGGCAATGCCGACATCTTCGGCCTCGCCGATCGCGGCCGGATCCGCGCCGGGCTGCTCGCCGACCTCGTCGCCGTGAGCGGCGATCCCGGCCGGGACGTGCACGCGCTGCGCGACGTCGTCTTCGTCATGAAGGGTGGCGTGCGCGTACGCTGACAGATCTCGCACTGCCGGCCGAAACTCGGCCCTTCCCCACGCCCGCTTGCAGCTTCCTGCTCGAAGTCGGCCCCAACCGCCATGGAAACGCCCATCGACAGGCGGTACTCTCGTGCGTGCTCGAATCGATCCCGCGTGACGGCGCTCGCAGGGAGGGAAGGCCGGCGCCCTGGCCGCCCGGGCGCGCCCGGGCGGGAGGGCCGGGTCCTGCATGCGGGCGGTCCCGCGATACGTCGGACGTGCCCCAGGTCTCTGCGGGAGCCGGGCGGAGCACGATTCACGTCGCGGAGCGACGTCGGGCTTGCCCCGTGGCGACGAAATCGCGGCGCGGGCACCATTCGACAGCGCCAGACGCCGTGATAGCATCACCGCGCTCGACCTGGGCGCGGGTGGGTTACGATTGACGTGGGGAAGGCAGGATGGCGACGCGCCGTGACACCGAGCTCATCCTCCGCGACCTGGGCACTGCACAGCACGGTGTCGTAGCGCGCGCGCAGCTGATCGACCGCGGCCTCTCCGTGCATACCGTGGATCGGCTGGTGCGCGTCCGGCGGCTCGTGGTCGTGCAGCGCGGCGTCTACCAGATCGGTCCGCTCCCGCTCCCGCGATCGGCCGAGAAGGCGGCAGTCCTCGCCGGCGGCTGTGACGCGCGCGCCAGTCATCTGAGCGCGGCACGCCTCGCGGGCATCGTCGAGAACGATCGTCATGTCGACACAGTGGAGGTGACAATGCCGCGGCGCAGGCGTCGTCAGATCGATGGAGTCCGGATCCACCGGGTGCGCGATCTCCGAGCGGATGAAGTCGCGGTGCTGGATGGCATTCCGGTCACCACGCCGGCGCGCACGCTCCTCGACCTCGCGGAAACGGAAACGGGCCGCGTGGTCGAGCAGGCGTATGCCACTTCATTGCGCAAGCGGCTCGTTACTTCCGATGAGATGCGCGCCATGGTGGAGCGACATCCGACCCACCGGGGAGCCCCGCTGTGGCGGCGACTTCTGGCGGAACACGATGCGCCGCCGTTCACCCGCTCCCGGGCGGAGAATCTGCTCGCGCTCACACAGAAGGCCGGACTCCCGCGCCCGGAACTGAACGTCCAGGTCCTCGGCCACGAAGTCGATTTCGTGTGGCGGGACGCGCGCGTGATCGTCGAGGTCGACGGGTACGCATTTCACGCCTCGGCCCATTCGTTCGGTGCGGACCGCAGGCGCGACGCGGAGTTGACCGCGGCCGGTTACCGCGTCCTGCGATTCACCTGGTCCGATCTGGGCGAGGGTCGGTTCGCGACGATCGTGCGCCTGGCTCAGGCACTGTCGCGGTGAGCGTTAAGGTGCTTCGCATGCGCGATCCAGACAGCGCAATTGCGCTCCTCGCCCTGTTCGCCGCAGCCGCCGCCGGATGTGACACGCACACCTACGATGTCACACGAAACCTGGCCTATGACACGGCCATCGGCATCTATGGAACCTTCGATTTCTACGAGCCTGAAGCCGACACCGGCCGCGCCGGCCGCCCCGCGATCCTGGCCATCCACGGCGGGGCATGGAAGGGTGGCGACAAGGCCTGGGGCAGCCAGATCGCGGAGGAGTTCTGCCCGTACGGGTACGTCGTGTTTGCGATCAACTACAGACTCGCCGGTCGTCCGGGCGGCACGTGGCCCGCACAGATCGAGGACGTTCAGAACGCCTTGAAACACATACGTACGAATGCCCGTCAGTACGGAGTCGACCCCGACCGCATTGCCTCGCTCGGCATGTCCGCGGGCGGTCATCTGGCGACGATGGTCGCCCTTCGTGACGATCCTGAAAGCCCGGACGGGAGAGTGAGCACCGCCGTCAACCTCGATGGGGAGCACGACATGACGATGCCTCCCGGACAGGTGATGGACAATTTCGCAGACATTCTTACCGCCGTCATGGGTCACCCTGCGCCGTGGTCGGACGCCGAGCTTCGCGATATCTCCACGGTGACGTTCGCCCGGCCGGATGTGTCGGTTCTCACCGTGCACGGCGCCGGGGACGACAACGTGTATGTCACGCAGGGCGACCGCATCACTGCCGCGCTCCGGTCGGCCGGCGCGGAGACCGAATACGTGCGGATCGAGGGCAGAGAGGGAAACTGCCACGCCGACTGCTGGAGAGTCCCCGAAGCGCGAAGCGCGATCCATCGTTTCCTGGACCGGAAGCTGTCGCACGATGGCGACCACTTCTTCGAGGCCAGGCACGGCAGCAGTTCACCGGTGGGAGAGGAGGACCATTGACGGTGCCTGGCACCGTCTTTATACTGCAGCGGCACTTTGCATTATAAAGTGACTGGCTGTGAACGCCTCCATGCCCGACCACTCGAACAGGCAGACCGACAACACGCCGCACCTCGAACACGCCGGACTCGGGACCCGCGAGTTCCGCTCACGATTTCACCGCTTGAAAGCAGTCGATCATGAACAGCATCATCGCCCGCATCCGCTCGCTCCTTCGGTCCCCGCGTCACGACTCCGATGTCGGCTCCGGGCCGGGCGGCGCCGACGACATCGCCATGTCGAGCGAGCCGGACCGGCGCGGCCGAACCGGCGTTTCCTGGCTGGACTTCAAGGTGGGGTTCCGCATGCTGGCGCGGTACCCGGGCATCACGGCGGTCGGCACGCTGGCGATCGCGGTCGCGATTGCGCTGGGCACGATCTACGTCGAGGCGATCAACAAGTGGCAGAACCCGCGGCTGCCGATCCCGGACGGCGACCGCGTCGTGACGATCCGCAACTGGGATGCGAGCGAGCTCGGAACGGAACCTCGCTCGCTGTACGACTTCACGATATGGCGCGAGCAGGCGCGAACGGTCGAGAACCTGGGCGCGGCGATGATGTTCGCGCGCAACCTGGCGACCGCGGACGGTCGGATCGAGCCCGTGCGTGGAGCCGAGATCACGGCCAACGCGTTCCGACTGATGGGGACGGCACCGCTGCTGGGCCGCACGCTCACGGAGCAGGATGAGAATCCGACGGAGCCGCCGGTCGTCGTGCTCAGCCATGCGCTGTGGAAGTCGCGGTTCGCGAGCGATGCAGGCGTCGTCGGCCAGACGGTGAAGCTGGGCACTGTGACCGCCACCGTGGTCGGCGTGATGCCGGAAGGATTCGCGTTCCCGACGGCCGAGAGGATCTGGATGCCGCTCCAGTTGGAGGAAGCGCTGCTGACGCCGCGCACCGGTCCACCGGTGTCGATCTTCGGCCGCCTCGCTCCCGGCGCATCCATGGACGCGGCGCAGGCGGAGCTGCAGGGCATCGGTGCTCGCATTACGGCGGACCACCCCGAGACGCACAGGAACCTGAGTCCGCGCATCACGTCGTACGCGAAGCCGCTCATGGGCGGAAGCCAGGGGATGTTGATCACGGGGATGCTGTCGGTAGTCGCCGGCATATTTCTGATGCTGCTGACTGTCGTGTGTGTGAACGTGGCCACGCTCGTGTTCGCGCGGACGGCGACGCGCGGGTGGGAGATCACGGTCCGAAGCGCACTCGGCGCAAGCCGCGGCCGTATCATCTCGCAGCTGTTCATCGAGGCTCTGGTGCTGGCTGGCGTCGCCGCACTGATCGGGCTCGTCATCGCGAAGGTTGCCCTGACCTGGGGGCTGAGTCTGCTGGCCGGCAGCGAAGGGATGCCGTTCTGGATCGACGACAGCCTGTCGTGGACGACCGTGCTGGGCACGGCGCTGCTCACGCTGTTCGGCGCGGCCATCGTCGGGATCCTGCCCGCGCTCCGGGCGACCCGCATGAACGTGCAGGATGCGCTGCGCAACGCGAGTGCGGCGAGCTCCGGCATGAAGTTCGGCGGGTTCTGGACGACGGTGATCGTCGTGCAGGTCGCGCTCACGGTTGCACTCCTGCCGCTCGCCGCGGCAGGCGTATACGAGTCCAACCGCTTCATGCAGAGAGCCGAAGGCATCCGTGCGGAAAGATACCTGACTGCGAGCGTCGGCATCGATCGCGAGGATTTCGCTCTCGACTCCGCGGCGTTTGCAGCACGCGCACGAGTGAGCTTCGATGAGCTGGAGCGAAGGCTGCGCGCCGAGCCGGGGGTCCAGCAGGTCGCATTCGCAGACCGCCTGCCGGTGATGGATCAGTTCAAGTATCAGATCGAGATCGATACGCTCGCCGGAGCTCCGCCGACGACGCTGCGCACAAGCACGCTGGTGCGGGTGTCGGACGGGTTCTTCGATGCGTTCGGCTCGTCGCTCGCTGCAGGGCGTGACTTCGCGCCGATCGACTTCGAGACGGGCAACGCCATGATCGTGAACGAGTCGTTTGCACGCCACATTTTCGGGGGCCGGAACGTGATCGGGCAGCGCATCCGCATCGTGAGCGGTGAGGTCGGCAGTCTCGCAGGCGAGGAATGGTACGAGATCATCGGCATGGTCGAGGACTTCGGCTGGCAGCTGCCGCTGCCGCACGAGCAGTCCGCCATGTATCTCCCGCGCCGCCCCACAGCGGCCGCCGGCCTCAACCTCGCCGCGCTCGTAGACGATCCGCAGACGTTCGGGCCGCGTCTGCGCGCTATCGCTGCGAGCGTCGATCCAACCATCCGGCTTACCGAGGTCCAGCCGCTCACGAGCGTCGGAGGCGGTGAGGCGACTGCGAACTGGGCGCTGACGTCCGTCGCGTGGCTGATCGCCTTCATCGTTCTGTTGTTGTCGGCGACCGGCATCCATGCGCTGATGTCGTTCACCGTGGCACGACGTACGCGCGAGATCGGCATTCGCGCCGCGCTCGGTGCGCGCCCGCGCCGCATTGTCGCCGGCGTCTTCTCGCGCGCGTTCCTCCAGATCACTGCGGGCATCCTCGCGGGCAGTGCGCTGGCCTGGCTGATAGGCCTGCAATCGACAAAGGAAGTGATGCTCCTGCTGGGGGCGGACGCAATCATGCTCGTCGTCGGACTGACGGCGTGCGCCGTGCCGCTGCGACGCGCGCTCAGGATCCAGCCGACGGAGGCACTGAAGGCGGAAGTCTGATGCAGTGCACGCAGGGTCGTGCGTCGCACGCGCGCGAGCGAGTCGCTCGATGACGAGACCACGATCCGCGCGACGCTTCATCATCTGCCTCCACGACGTGACTCCGGCGTGGGCGCGCGAGACACGGATGATGCTGCGCGACCTCGCGCCGCTCGCAGGACGTCGTCTCGTCATGGGAGTGGTTCCCGACTGGCACGGCAGGTGGCCGCTCGCGGCGCACCCCGACTACTGCCGGCTGATCATGGAGCACGCCGGGGAGACTCTCCTCCACGGATACTTCCATCAGCGTCGCCGCGGCCGCGGTCCTGCGACGTTGCTGACCGGCGGCAGCGACGAGATGAACGGCCTCGATCCCACTGCGACGTTGCGTACGATCGAGCGCGGGCAACGCGTATTCACCGAAGCATTCGGCGCGCCGGCACGCGGCTTCCTCGCACCGGCGTGGCAGACAGGCCACATGCGCGCGGAACCCATCGCGGGCCTCGAACACGTGCTCGGCTTCTTCTCGCTCTCCTCGTCGTCCGGCCGAACCGTACCGCTGGCGACATGGACGTGGGATTGCGGGCGCTGGGGCTGGCTCGGCCACGTCGGTCATGGCATTGGACAGCTGCTCCACCACCTGGATGTTGGTGTGCCGACGCTCGCCCTCCACCCCGCGGATCTGGAGCGCGGCTTCTGGCCGCGCATCCTCCGACTCACGCAGGACCTCCTCGAAGCCGGATATGAACCGGCTACGCCGACGGATCTGCTCGAGGCGAGCGATGCTGAAGTCCGTATTTGACGGCGTCATGGAGCGGCGTGCCGATCAGCTCATGGAACAGGTGCGCGACTGGGTGCCGCCGGAGGGGCCGCTGCTGGACCTGGGCTCGGGAACCGGACACTTCCCTGCACGGCTGGAGCGGGAGTTGAGCCTCGAAGTCGTCACCGCGGACGTGACGGACATGCATGTCACGGGGCGGCCGCCTGTGATCGTCGCCGATGGAGCCGTTCCGTTCGAGAGCGGAACGTTCCACGCGGTGTTTCTGTTCTTCATGCTCGCGTACCCGAAGGACCCCGCGGCTGTCCTGGCGGAAGCAGCTCGCGTCAGCCGCGGCCCGGTCATCGTCGTGCAATCGCTCTATTCGGGTCGGCTCGGTCACATGTGGCATCGCGGCCGCGAGTTCGTCTGGACGATCGTCGCGTTCCACGTGTCGAAGCTCATCGGCTACGTGCCGCGGAGTGCGAAGTTCACGATGAGCACGCGTCGCTTCTACACGGCGCCGGAGCTCGAGCGCGAAGTCGTCGCGGCGGGACTGCGCGTGCGATCGCGACGCGAGCGGCCGGTGCTGCCCGGCCGCGCTCTCGTGGTCGCGGCGTGGATGCTGGAACGCGATGACTGACATCCGCCTGTCGTTCGTGATTCCCGCCCGCAACGAGGAGGCGCTGATCGGCGAGGTGCTCGAGGCGATCCTCACGAACGTCGCAGACGCAGCGGGCGTCCTACGGCAGGATCTCTGGCTTCCGGATACGTGCTTCGAAGTCGTTGTGGTCGATGACGCGAGCGAGGATGCGACGGCCACGATCGTTGGGCGCTTCGCCGATGACGTCGGCGTGCGACTGGTCACGTGCGCGGGCGGTACGTGTGCTGCGGCACGCAACGCCGGTACCGCCGCCAGCTCCGGACAGCTGCTCTGCTTCGTCGACGCGGACACGATCATTCCGGACCGGGCCATCGACCGCATCCTGGAGCTCCACGAGGATGACGGCCGGTGCCTCGTTCTCTACCGGCTCGCTTCCCGGGAACCGGGGATGCGCGCGTGGCTCTGGTGGCGGTTCTGGGGACTCGCGCGTCACCTCCCGCTGGCGCGCGCGAAGTCGATGCCCGCGTTCATGAGCTGCAGCCGCGCGCACTTCGAGAGCTACGGCCCCTTCGATGAGTCGTGTACCATCGCCGAGGAATGGCCTCTCACCGGCGCCGCATACCGGTACGGCCGGTTCCTCTACGATCGGAGTCTCACCGCGCTCACCTCCAGCCGGCGGATGGAGCTGCGTCCGTTCGGCTATGTGCGGACGTTCGTGAAATGGGTCGCGGTCGTGCTGCTGCCATCGGCGCGCACCTCGTATGTCGACCGCATTCGACACGGCACACCATGATGCAGGCAAGGACGTTATCGCTGGTGCTGTCTGCGGTCCTGTTCTCGGTCGTCGGTCAGCTCTTCCTGAAGTCCGGCGCCGAGCAACTGGCGGCCCACGGCCGCATGCAGTTTCTGCTCGCCGCGTTCCGCAACGTGCATGTCGTCTCCGGACTCGCGGCCTGGGCCGCGTCAACGATATGCTGGCTCTATGTCCTGCGCGTAGCCCCGCTGTCGCGGGCGTACGGGCTGACCAGCCTCACGTACGTGCTCATCCTCCTCGCCAGCGTCTACCTGTATGGCGAACAGGTCCGGCGCATCCATGTGCTGGGGACCGTCCTGATCGTCATCGGCATCGCCTGCCTGCTGTCCGGGGACTAGCGCCGTTGCGACGGCTCGCCGAAGACGCCTGGTTCCTCCTCGGCCTCACGCTCGGGCGCATGCTCCGCTCCGCGCGGTACGCGCACGTTCGCATCAGCGACCTCGACGGCATGCATGTGGTGCTGAAGCGACGTCGCTTCTACGCGCCGGTCCTGGTGGCGATGGGCAATCCACTGCTGCGGTTGCTGAATGCCGGTGTGCGCATACTGCCGCACAGTGAGTGGCATGAACGCGAGCTTGGAATGTACCGCGAGCTGCATAATGATTCGATCCGCATTGAGAGCGACGGCACGCTCGTTCTGCCATTTCTTCCCGGCATTCCGCTCGCGACGGTGCTGGAGAATGAGCAGCTGGACGAGTCCAATCGCCTGCTCACCATCGAACGCGCGGTCGTCGCGCTCGCCGAGTTCCATCATCGCGGCTTCACACACGGCGACGCGATGGCCGAGAACGTGATGATCGACGGCGCGGCAGGAGCCGCGCAGTGGTTCGACTTCGAGACCGTTCACGATCCGCGTCGCGCGATGGTATGGCGTCGCGCCGACGACGTACGCGCGCTGCTCGCGACATGTCTTCTCCGGACTGCCCGCGCGGAGCTCGCCCGCACGCTGCATCACGTCCTGGATGTCTACGCGGACGAAGACGTCGCACGGCTCGTCGCCGCGAGCTTCGGCTCGGTCTGGCAGCGCCCGCTCGTCTTCCATCTCGGACAGGCGGGTCTGTCGCTCGAGCGGTATCGCGAGATCCGTCGTCTGTTGACGGCGCGCGTCGCGTGACGGGCCGACTGGACGTCCGGGACGCGGTCGATCGACGTGGATGCGGTGAGGGGCGATCGTGGAGCTGACGTCGGAATTGCCCCAGGGGGATGCTGCGGGGGCGGCTGGGGCATGATTCACGTTGCTGGGCGACGTCGGGATTGCTCCGCGGGCTGTGCAAGGGCGGTGGGGGCAAGATTCACGTCTCGGGGCGACGGCGAGATTACACCGGGTCGGCGCTCCAGGCCGTCGGGGCAAACTTTACGTTCCGGGCCGACGTCGAATCGACCCCAACCCCCGCGCAACCGCGGCCGGGGCGAACTCCACGTCTCGGCGCGACATCGCGCTTACCCCAACCCCCGCGCGACGCCAACCGAGGCAAACTCACCCCTCCCCGGCGACGTCGAATCGACCCCATCGCCCGCCGCACCGAAGCCTGGGGCAGCCTTCACGTTCCGGCGCAACCCGCCAACGACGCCGCCTACGCCTCCTTCCGCGGTGCTGCCTCGTCATGCGAAGCCGTCGGAGCTGGCGCTCGTCGCGCGATGACGTCCTCGACCTCACGCTTGGCATCTGCCAGCAGATTGACATCCGCCGCAGCGACGAGCGCGGCGTCCAGCAGCGTGGTGAGCGGCGCGAGATCGTGCGCGTTGGAGTGCAGCCGGAGGAGATCGAGGCGGATGCTTTCGAGCGCGGCGACGCTGTCGGCGAGGTGCGCCTTCGCCCTGTCCCGCCGCGCGGCGAGGATTTCGGTGTCGTCCGGTCCGGGGGACGCGAGGGCGGCGATCACATCCAGCTCCGCGCGCGCTTCGGCTGCGTGCGCCTCGAGTGCCGCGACGGCGGCGGGCAGCTCGGCGAGCTGATCGCGGTAGGTCTTCGGCAGCAGCGCGAAGAGCTCGGACGCGGCGATACCGAGCGCGGACTCCGTCGCCCGGAACGCCAGCTCGCCGGCAACGTTCGAGCGCTCGGGTGCGCCCAGCCGGCGAGCGAGCCATTCGCCCGCGCGGCTGTTCCAGAGGCGATCTCGGATGCCCGTCTGCCACCATTTGCGGATGCCGGTGGGAATGAACTGAACGTCGAGCGCGTTGCTCACGGCCCCGAGCAGCATAGTGCTGAACAGGGGCGCGAAAAGCAGGATCGCCGCAGTCTGGTTCTCATTGATCACACCCTGTATGAGCAGTCCGACGGTGATTACGAGCCAGCCTGCGGATCCGATCGTGCCGAGACGCAGCGCCTGACGTGGCAGACTCTCCTCGTCCTCCCTTGTGACGGCTTCGGCCTCGGCGCGTTCGCGTTCAGCGATGTCGAGTGCCGAGCGCAGATCGGACAGGCTGTGCCCGGCCTTGAACTGCCGGCGCGCCTGGTCGAGATGGAACCCGAGGATCGGCAGGAGCGGGGCCACGGTGAGACCGGTGAGGAGCAGGAAGTCGATCGGTGATGAGCCGGGATTGCCGCTGAGCCAGGCGATGAAATTCCCCACGGTGAGCGCGGCAAAGCCGGTCGACCACCCGAGGTAGGGGAGCAGGAGCTTGTTCTGGGCGCTGAGCCAGGCGCGCAGTCTGGGCGGCAGGACCGGCCGCGTATCGGGTGCGGCGGCGAGTGCTGCGGCCAGCGCCTCGCCGTCCTGGAAGCGGTCCCCCGGGTCGCGGGCGAGACATCGGTCGATCGCTGCAGCCAGTGCAGGAGGCAGGCCGGGCGCAACGCTGACCACTCCGGGAGGTGCCTCGGTGGCCTGGCGCAGGAGCAGCGCCGGCAGCTGCGGCTCGTCGAAGGGAAGCCGACCGCTGACGGCCAGGTAGCCGACGACGCCGAGCGCATAGAGGTCGCTGCGACCGTCCACGTGCTCGTTCGCCGCCTGCTCCGGGCTCATGAAGTGAGCCGTGCCCATGACGTTGCCGGGATCACTCGCGGGAGCCGTGTCCGCGCCACGGTGGGCGATGCCGAAGTCGGTCACCAGAGCGCGACCCGTCCCCGCCTCGAGCAGGATGTTGTCCGGCTTCACGTCGCCGTGCACGATGCCGCGCCCATGAGCATAGGCGAGCGCCCACGCGACCTCGCGCAGCACGCGAGCCGCATCGTTGGGAGGAAGCGGACCGCGCGCGCGCAATCGTGCGCCCAGGGTCTCACCCTCCACGTAGCTCATTACAAAGAAGACGATGCCGTCCGCCTCGCCTACGCGATGGATCGGCACGATGTGAGGATGCGAGAGTCCGGCCGCTGTGCGGGCCTCGCGTATGAATCGCTCGCGGGCGGCCACGTCACTGGCGAGGTCCGTCGGCAGAACCTTGATGGCGACGTCCCGGTCCAGTTGCACGTCGCGCGCGAGGTAGACGACGCCCATCCCGCCGCGGCCAAGCTCGCGCTGGAGCGAGTACTCACCGGCGAGCGCTGCCTGTACATCGAGGAATTCCGTCGACGCTTTCTTCATGATTCTTCATCTCTGCTGGAGCGGGCCCGATCCAGGCGCCGCACGGCAGGCAGATGCTCCGCGGGCATGAGCAGCCACTGGATGACCGGGCGCAATCCGGCACGCACGAGAAGCGGGTAGCAGCGCGCGATCGGACGCAGCCATGCCGCAGCCTTCAGTCCCAGCAGGTGCCGGACATGCGCGGGGACCAGCATCGCCTGTACGCGCAGCAGCAGCCTGTAGCGCCACGGGCCGAGGTGCTTTCGGTACTGCGCATACAGCGCGTGTGTGCCGCTGCCATTTACCAGGTCGCGACGCAGGTGACGCTCGCGATCCGCTTTCCAATCATCATACGTCGGCGGCAGGTCAGGGATCCGCAGTCCCGTTCCCACGCGGTAGAACACGTCGTAGAGATCGCGCTGCTCGTCCGCGGTCAGCGGCCTCGCGAACAGCTCATGCGCCTTCACGGAATAGTCGATGAGCATGTAGAGGACGTCGCGGTGAGCCCAGTCGGGGATCTTCTCACCCCGCTCGCGCTCGACGGCCTGATGCACCGCATTGATGCGATCGAGCGTGCGCGCAGCAGTCGCTCTGTCGGCGAAGACAATATGCTGCGAATATCCTGCCGTGGAGAAGAGCCGGTTGATGGGATCGGCCGGCAGCTTCCCTGTGAAGAACAGCCAGTCGACGGCGCGGTTGAGCGCAAACTCCGCGGCAGCGCCCGCGAACACCATCAGCACCATGTCGCCGTCGCCCCAGATCCTGCGCACGATGGATCCGGACGCCACGAAGTCGCCGCGGTCCGGGTCGGTGGCCGCCGCCGGGACCGCCGCGCAGAGCCCGGTATCGTCAGGCGCACGCCCACCCGGCGGTGCGGTGTCAGGAACGCGCTCGCACGACGGCACGGCGCCAGGTTCGCGCTGGCACGGTACGGCGTCGCGTACGAGCTCACCGGATCGCGCGGCGCGGCGTACCCGCTCGATTGCGACCACTCCGGCCACACTGGCGTTCCGCTCGTCGCCGATCATGTCCCGTCGCCTCCCGGCGTCGTGGAAGACTGGATCGTCACGACCTCGATGTTGTCGTCGTCGCCGTCCTCCACCCAGTCGAGCAGATGGTGCGGATCGATGCCGGCCAGCACTGGCTCCCGCGCAACCGTCACCGTAATCGTCTGATCGCCCGAGCGGATGCGATGCATCCTCAGGTAGAGCGGTGCGCTCAGCTCACCGCCCGCCTCGGCGCGTGCGAACACGCCGATCGGAATCCATTCGTCCATGGCCAGCTCGGTTTCGGCGCCGGCGCTGTCGGCGACGACCTTGCGCGCGCTCACATCGAGCGTCACCTGCCAGGTTCCCGCATCCGTCTGCTCTGCAGTCGCGCGCTCTGCATCGAGCTCCCAGAACGTGTTCGTCGCGAACAGGTCGTGCAGGAGGTAGTGCAGCGAGTCGGGCGTCACCGCCTCCAGCTCGCGATAGAGATCGAGCGTGGTCGCTTCTTCACCCGCCATGTTCTGCAGCAGGTTCCGCAATGCCCCGTTCACGCGTTCCTCACCCATGTATTCACTGAGCGCGTACAGCGCGTACGGGCCCTTGCGATAGCCGGCCCACGGATCCATTGCGCGCAGGAGGGGCAGCCCCGTGCGGATCGGCGGCCACGGGTCGGGCTGGCGCATGAACGACATGAACTGGCGCAGCTGGTCCGGGCCGTTCACGTTCTTCATCAGCTGCATCGCGGAATACCAGGCGAGGCTCTCCGACAGGACGATGGCTCCCTCGGCGAACGCATGCCTCAGCTGTACGCCCCACCACTGGTGGGCCATCTCGTGCGCCGTGATCTGGAATATCGCGTCGAAGTCGTCGCCCTCCGGATCCAGGCGGAAGAACCCCTCCAGGCCCGTGACGACGCCGCTGCCATCCACGCCCATCCCCATACCGATGGCGGGCTGCTCAATGATCTGCAGGAACGGGTACGGATAGGGGCCGAACTCCGCGGAGAAGTAATCCAGCGAGGCGCGCACACTCCGCAGCAGGCGGTCGCGATTCCTTGTGTGTCGGGGGTCGTTGTAGACCTGGATCTCGACATCCTTCCATCGCTCGCGGTGCACGTCATAATCGGCGGAGAAGAACATGAACTCGCCGCTGATGGGGACATCACTGGAGTAGTGGAAGTAGCGGCGTCCATCTTCCGTCCACGTGCGCCGCAGCATACCCGGCGCGACGGCCACCTGATCTTCGGCCGTGCCCACGACCGCGTCGAACGTGGCGCTCGTCCCCGACGCGACGTCCGGGTTCACATCATCCGGCGTCGGCAGTGTGACCTGCCGCGGCAGCCCGTGCTCGCGTCGGTCGACGGCGCTCATCAGCTCGCGACCCGGCTGGTAGCCGATGACGGGCAGCGCGCGTCCCGTGAAGTGCGTGCCGTTCGGGACGATCGGCGTACCGGCTCCGCCATGGCGGAATCCGCGCGGCTCCACGTCGATCTCGAACTCGAGCATCATCGATTCACCCGGCTGCAGCGGCTCGCGAAGCGCGTAGATGGAATGATCGAGCGTGCGGTCCTCGAGCACGGCTGTAGCGGGGCGATCGAATGCGATACGCGTCTCGGCGCCATGAAGCGTCTCGAGGTGAACGGAGTCGATCGGCAGGGCGTCGCGATTTACCAGCAGATAGCTGCCCCGGATCGTCGCCGCTCCACGATCGGGATAGATCTCAATGTGCAGCTGCGTGGCCTCGCGGCGCGGCTGCGGAATGCGCTCGTACCTGCCGTAACGTCGCTCGTATTCCGCGGCGCGCTCCGTCAGCTCGTCAGTCGTGCGGTACTCGTTCAGAACATTCGTGTTGTAGAAGATGAACCCTCCCAGCACGAGGACGAGCCCCACGGCCAGGGCGAATGCACGTGAAGTCGCACGGGTGAAGCGACGCCGCGCAATCAGGAGTCGCATGAGGAAGGCGGACTCCCGGCCGCGCACCCACAGCAGCCTCGCGGCGACGGCCAGCAGCAGTGCCCACGCCGCCCAGTACAGCTTGAACCACAGCCACGGCCCGATGGACGAGCCGAAACCGCGGATGTCCGTGTAGGACCACTCGGGACCCGCGGTGTAGACGAGCAGGCTGTGCTCGATGCCGAGACGCGGCGCAAAGATCGTCAGGAAATACGCCAGCAGTGCGACCAGCAGACCGACGTGCTTGTGGTTCACCACCACGTGGATCAGAATCGCGAGTACCGCAAACAGCAGGTACTCCGGGAGCTGCAACCCGAACAGCACCTGGATGTAGAGCCCGACCTGGAAGTCGTGGAAGCCCGTGATCACCTGCGCGAGAATGCCCGCCGCAGTCATGCTCGCGACGTATGCCGTGAGCACGAGGGCGAGGCCGACATACTTGCCTGCGAAGAGAACCCACTCCGGCACCGACGTCGCATCAATGTTCTCGCTGAGTCCGGCATCGCGCTCGCGCCACACCAGCTCACCGGCGAAGTACACGATGAGGAGCGGCACGATGACCCGGAAGTCGGACGCGTGCGTCAGCGGTGCCGTGATGTCGTTCAGGACGTTGCCGGTCCGGAGCAGCAGCGGCACGCCCCAGTGCACCGCTTCCATCACGAGCACAAGCACGATGAACAGCGGGAACACAGCCAGGAGGAAGAGGCCCGCGGGATTCACGGCGATCATGCGGAACGACGATCCCGCGATGGCGAGCGTCTGGCGGACCCGTACAGCCGTGCCGAACGATTGACGGACAGCCGGCACCGCGATGGCCGTCCGTCCGCGCGCAGCATCGTCCGGTACGGCCCGCCTCGAAGTGAACCGGCGCGGCAGCAGGCTACGCGGATCGAACGCCGTGCGATGCACGAAGCGGAA
>DATHUY010000055.1 GCA_035461765.1 Longimicrobiales bacterium | reverse complement strand
ACGCCGTCATCGTGCACCAGCAGCTCGATCAGGTCCGGCTGCCGGACGGCGAGCTGGAAGATCTGCGGCGTGTAGACCGGGCAGCGCTGAAGGATGCGGACGAACGAGAAGCCGCGGTGGCGGTGCGCCTCGCGCAGCGTCGCATACATGTGCGCCGGCAGCCATTCGGCGGTCTGCGCCACGAACGACGCGTTCGTGATGCCGAGTGTTGCCTCGATCGGGTTCAGCGGCGGCAGGAAGCTGCCGCGCGGCTGCGTGTTGCTCTTCACACCCTGCGGCGTCGTCGGCGATGTCTGGTTCTTCGTCAGGCCGTAGATATTGTTGTCGAGCAGCAGTGCGGTCATGTCCATGTTGTAGCGCGTCGCGTGCAGCCAATGCGCGGCGCCGATCGACGTGCAGTCGCCATCGCCCATCACCACGAAGATCGTCAGCTCCGGACGGCTCAGCCGGATCCCCGTCGCGACCGGCAGTGCGCGGCCGTGAATGCCATGGAATCCGTAGGTCTTCATGTAATGCGGGAACCGGCTCGAGCAGCCGATGCCCGACACGAACACGGTGTTCTCCGGCTGCAGCTGCTCCGCGACCAGCAGGCGCTGCATTGACGAGAGGATCCCGTGATCGCCGCAGCCGGGACACCAGCGCGGCTGTGCGGCCTCGTACTCGCCCAGCGTGTAGACGTGATCATCGTCTGAATGCCCGTGCAGCAGTGAGCAGTTCATGCTCAGGCCTCCTTCGGCAGATGCGCGCGCAGCGCGCGCAGAATCGCACCTGGCCGCAGCGGCTCACCCAGCACGCGCGTCCAGCAGTCAACGTCCACGAGCGTGTGCGCGCGCAGCAGGAACGCGAGCTGCCCGCGTCGGCGTGTCTCTTCGGTGATGAAGGGATCGCCCGGCTCGTCGCTGTAGTTGATTTCGACCGTCATCACCCTGCGGAAGCGGGCGAAGATCTCGCGCAGGCCCGGCTCCATGGGTGACAGGAAGCGCAGGTGCAGCGAGGACACACGCAGGCCCTCGGCAACGGCCCGGTCGACCGCCTCCTCGATCGCGCCCTTCGTGCTGCCCCAGCCGACCACGAGCAGGTCGCCCTCCTCGGCCCCATGGATTTCCGGCGGCGACAGCGTCGATGCGAGCACGGCCAGCTTGCGGCTGCGCATCGCGGAGCTGCGCTGGTTCGTCTCGGAGTCGTACGCGACGCGGCTCGCTTCATCGTGCGCGAGCCCCGTCGTCGTGTGCATGCCGCCCGGCGCACCGGGAATGAAACGGCGCGACAGGCCCGTCTGCGGATCCCAGTCGTACGCCCGCAGCCCCTCCGGAACGGGCGACAGGTCGGGCGGCGGTGCGAACCAGTCGGCTACCGGCTCCGGCCGCCGGAACGGCTGCATGCCCGTCGCGAGATTCGCGTCAGACAGCACCATCACCATCATGCGGAAGGTTTCCGCGATGCGGCGCGCGGTCACCATCGCGTGAAAGCACTCCTCGATTGTGGCCGGTGCCAGCACCACGTGCGGCGCATCGCCGGGCGACGCGAACAGGGCCGCCAGCAGATCGGACTGCTCCACCTTCGTCGGCAGGCCGGTGCTCGGGCCGCCGCGCTGGACGTCCACCACCACCAGCGGTGTCTCGGTCATCACGGCGAGTCCCAGGAACTCCGTCTTGAGCGCGAGCCCCGGTCCGGACGTGATCGTGAACGCCGTCTTGCCCGCCCACGACGATCCGATCGCGACACCCGCCGCAGCGATCTCGTCCTCCGCCTGGTGCACCACACCGCCGTAGGCCTCAAAGCTCTCACTGAGCTGATGCGATGCCGACGTCGCGGGCGTGATCGGATACATCGCGATCAGCTCCATGCCTGACGCGATAGCGCCGAACGCGATCGCCTGGTTCCCATTCATCACCACCCGCGGCTCCACCATCTGCATCGGCGGGATGTGGTAACGGAAGTCCAGGTTCGACTCCGCCCAGCGCATGCCGAGTTCGAGCAGCGTGATGTTCTTCTGGTAGACTTCCTCCGACTTCTTGCGGAACGTGTACGCGATCTCCTCGTGGATCCGCTCGACATCGCGCCCATAGATCCACGCCAGCACGCCGAGCGCGAACATGTTCTTGCCCTTGCGCGCGTTCTCCACCACCGTCAGACACTCCGCCTCCATCGGCACGCCGATGATCCGGTAGGAGCGCGACGACAGCTCCTCCATGGCGTCGCTCCACTGCTTCCGGATCCGCTCGTCCTGGTGC
Source organism: Longimicrobiales bacterium (assembly GCA_035461765.1). GTDB lineage: Bacteria > Gemmatimonadota > Gemmatimonadetes > Longimicrobiales > RSA9 > SH-MAG3. The sequence goes on along the minus strand of DATHUY010000055.1, from coordinate 3,243 downwards.
GTCGCCCATTGATCGTCCACCAGGATGATGGCGTCCTCCGCCAGCGCCCCGAGCCGGTGCCGCCCCAACAGCGCCTGCTCGTTGAACGCGATGACCAGGTTCGTCGCATCGCCCCAGTTCGTCACGACACTGGAGCCCACACGGATCCGGATGCCGCTCGCGCCCGCAGGAATCCGCGGCGGCGGCTGGATCTCGGCCGGAATGATCTCCACCGTCCAGATCCCGTTGCCCATCTTCGCCGATACGGAGCCGAAGACGGTACCGCATTTCTGCGCACCCTCCCCCGAATCGGAGACGATCTCCACGGTGTGCTCGGACAGTCGTTCCGGCGGCGGGCCCGCCGCCGCCGGAATGCTCGGTGAGGTCGAAATGCCACTGGTTGCTGTGGTCGGCATCGCACGTCCTTGAGGTGGCCGGGATCGGACGGATTTTCTGCTGCCGGAACCTATTGGGGGGAGGGCGCTCGTCTCTGTCGGGAAACGGTGGAATCGGCGTGGGGGAGAGCGCCCGCCAGCCGCGGGTTCTTCCCTACACGCCGTGAGGATTGGAGCCCGCCGCCAGCGGAAAACCGCGCGCGCGGGCGATTTCCGACTTCGGTCCCGGATGTGACAATCCGCCCTGCCTCGCTCGTCTCAGACCAGACCGAGCCAAACGCGACGGAGCAGAGGGAGACGAGATGGACCAGCGTACACAGAAAGCGCTCGATGGCGAGCTGCCACGGGAGCAGCTGACCGCGGCCGGGCAAGCCGATCTGCTCGAGGCCGAAGCCCGGATCCGGGCAGTCCTGCGCGCTATTCCGGCGGGGCCGATGCCGGATCTGGCGCCCGCCGTCATGCGGCGGATCGAGGACGCCGACGCGCAGCGGGCGCGGTCTGCCGCGGCCGGGAAGGCTGCTCGGCCGGAATCGCCGGGGCCGATCAAGGCACTGCGCGCCTTCGCGCGCTGGATCTGGAATCCGCGTCCGGTATCGGTGGCGTGGCGCCCCGTTTACGGCGTGGCGACGGCAGCGCTGCTGGCGGTTGCGCTCATCGTGAGCCGTGAAACCGCGCCCGTGGATCCGGCGGCGCAGCAGGTGCTGACGCAGTTCGTGCTCGAGGCGCCGGACGCACAGCAGGTCGTGCTGGCCGGCGATTTCACGAACTGGCAGCCCGTCCATGCGCTGACGCGGACTGAGCCGGGGGTCTGGTCGGTTGTGGTGCCGCTCGCGCCCGGCGTGCACAACTACGCGTTCATCGTGGACGGCGATCGCTGGGTGCCGGATCCCAACGCACCTGCTGTGAATGACGGGTTCGGCGGACTGAACAGCCGCCTGGCCGTGCTTGCACCCGACGCAGCGGGGTCGTGATGCGTATCCTGCACATGGGCATGCGCCTGACGTTACTCATCGCGTGCGCGGCCGGCGGCACTCCGGTGTTCGCGCAGCAGTGGAGCGTGACGGCGCACGGCGGGCAGATGCGCTCCACGCTCGACCCGGCCGACGCGACCGCCAGCATCGCGGCAGGCCTGCAGTACGTCGCCTCCACCGCCGGATTCCGTCTGGCCACGGGGATTCCGACCAGCTCCGTCGAATCACTGTGGGCGGGCGCCGCGGGGTGGAAGCGCGCCGCACTCCGACATGGCGGTTTCATTGTCGGCGTCGACCTGGCCGGTAACGCGTTCCTGACCCGCGATCGCTCAGCTCGGACGGGTCCGGACACGCCGCCGTTCATACCCGGCCCTTTCACGCCGCCGCTGGAGGGTGTCGCCGATCGATCCGGTCACGCACTCGCGGGGCAGACGCTTCCCGTCGTCGGTTACGAAGGCGGCATGTTCCAGCTTCACGCGCGCGCCGGCGTGTCCCACTACCGGGCTTCGTTCGGCGACCTCGACACCGATCGCACGGTGCGGCTGGCCGACGCACAGGTCACGATCATGCCGTCCGCATCGCTGGCTCTGATCCCGGTCGTCCGCCGCTACGATACTGACAGTGAGGACGCGACGACGTATGCGGGTGCCTCGGCCGTGTTCGCGCACCGCCTGGGCAGCGTCTGGGGCAGCCTCGGACACTGGATGGAGTCGGACAACACGACGGGACCGTGGGCGATTGGGGCTTCGCTGAAGGTGCTGGATCGGATGACGGTTGAGGCGAGCGCGCGACGCGATACTTTCGATCCGCTTTACATGCAGCCGCCACAGACATCGTGGAATGTCGGTCTCACGATTCAGGTCGGCGGACGCGTCGGCCCGCCACGGCCGCCGGTGCCTGCGGAGTACGTGGACGGGCGCGCCACTATCCGCCTGCCGCTATCCGCAGCGCCGTCCGCGCCATCCATCGCCGGTGATTTCAATGGCTGGAAGCCGCAGCCGATGGAGCGGACCGACGACAACTGGACGTTCACGGTCAGGCTCGAGCCCGGCGTCTACAATTACGCCTTCGTCGCTGCGGACGGAACGTGGTTCGTGCCGGAGGACGTTCCCGGCCGGAAGGATGACGGCATGGGCGGGCATGTCGCCGTGCTGGTGGTCGGATGAGCGCGCGCGTGACAGACACGGTTGACGATGCCGTGCTCGTCGGCCGCGTTCTCGCCGGTGAACGCGATGTCTACGCCGATCTCGTACGCCGCCACCAGGACGTCATCTACCGCCACATGCGAGGCATGGGTCTCGACCACGATACCGCGCTCGACCTGGTGCAGGACGCATTCGTCAGGGCTTACGACCGCCTGGCGGAATGCCGCGATCGCGTGCACTTCCGCGCATGGCTGTTCCGCATCGCACGCAATCTCGGTCTCGACTTCATGAAGAACGTGCGCCGCGCCACGATCCCGCTCAGCTCGATGGCGAACGCGGACACGATCGAGGACGCACGGGGCGGGTCGAACGAGCTCGGCCTCACCATGCGTGCCGCACTGGACCGACTGCCCGCGCCCATGCGTGAGGCATTCCTGCTCAAGCACGACGCCGGCTACACATATGACGAGGTTGCCGCGATGACGGACGCCACGCCGAGTGCCGTGAAGATGCGTGTGCATCGTGCACGCGAGACGCTGCGCGATTTTCTCACTGAGCAGGGTGTGACAGCTGCGTAGTGACAATCCGATATGTGCCGATCGTCTAATGACAGGGCATGAAGGACAGGATGGGCGGTAGAATCATGACCCCGCCCACTCACTCGAGGAGGACAGCATGACACACATGAAGTCGAAGATCCTGACGCTGATGGTTCCGGCAATGCTGCTCGCGCCGGCTGCACTGTCGGCACAG
>DATHUY010000054.1 GCA_035461765.1 Longimicrobiales bacterium | reverse complement strand
CGAAAGCCGGCAGGTCACTGCGCAGCTGCTCTCTCGTCACTTCCTGTAGCATATCCATGGCGACCCCCTCGGTTTTCCCGATCGCGTGCAGTCATCTAATCTGGCATGTCAGAGCGTCGTGCGTCAACCTGAATCACGACGCTTGCAGCATGGGCGGCGCGCCTGAGCGCCTCCCGTTTCCGTCAATGTTCCTGGTGCAGGTCCGGCCGCCGCTCCCGCGTCAGCCGCTCCGCCTGTTCCCGCCGCCAGGCGTCGATCCGTGCCTGGTGTCCCGACAGCAGAACCTCCGGTACGCCCAGCCCGCGATATTCCGCGGGCCGCGTGTACGACGGCGGGCTGAGCAGCCCTTCGTCGTAGAAGGAATCGCCCGCCGCGGCCTCGTGCGTGCCCAGAGTACCGGGCAGCAGCCTGACTACCGCATCGGTGATCGCGAGCGCGGCGTATTCGCCGCCGCTCAGCACGAAGTCGCCCAGCGAAACCTCTTCCGTCGCCAGCGAGTCGCCCACCCGCTGGTCCACATCCTTGTAGTGACCGCAGAGCAGCGTGATTTCGCCCTGCAGCGACAACCGCACCGCATCTTCGTGCGAGAAGCGCCGCCCGCGTGCCGACATCAGCAGTATCGGGCCGTCCGGCTTCAGCGCGTCCACCGCCTCGAAGAACGGCTCCGGCTTCATCACCATCCCGGCCCCGCCGCCGAACGGATAATCGTCTACGGTGCGGTGCCGGTCATGCGTGAAATCACGCAGGTCCACGACCCTGTACTCGACCAGCCCTTTCGCCGCAGCCCGCGCCGGAATGCTCAGCGACAGCGGACCGTCGAAGAACCCCGGGAAGATCGTAACGATGTTGATCCTCATTCGAACCTTCATCCCCGCTGTCGATCCCGGTACCGATTTCGTCCTCAGATCTCCAGCAGTCCTTCCGGCGGATCGATCACGATCGTCTTCTGCTCGACGTCGACCGATCGTACGATCCGCTCGGCGAACGGGACCAGGTGCAGTCTGCCTGCGTCGCTCTTCACCTCCAGCAGATGGTGCGGCTCCGTCTCGAAGACCTCGCGCACCCGGCCGACCCGCTCGCCCGACACCGTGACGACGGTCATGCCGAGCAGGTCGTGGTAGAACACCTCACCCGGCTCCAGCGGCGGCACGGCTTCCATCGGCAGCAGCAGGTATCGCTGCGCCAGCGTATCGGCGTCCTCGCGCGACTCGAACTCTTCGAGCTTGACCAGGAGCCCGCGCTTGAACGGCCGGACCGATTCCACGACAACGACGGCCGCGTCGTCATCGACGGTGCCGTCGTCATCGCCCAGCAACAACTGGTGACCCGGAGCGAAGACTTCCTTCGGACGGTCGGTGAGCGGCCAGACGAACAGCTCGCCCTTCGTCCCGTGCGCCTTCGTGATGTGGCCGACGACGAGGTGCCCGGGCGTCGCCCGCTCACCGGCGTCCGCGGCCACGTTCTACTCCGTCGGTTCGGTCGGTTCGCTCGGCTCGCTCGGCTCGGCGGCTTCGGCGGGCTCAGCGGCCGCAGGCTCGGCCGGCGCTGCGGCCTCGGCCGCTTCCGCCTTCGGCGCACCGCGGCTGCCGGCACGCGCCGGCTGCGACGGCTCGGCAGCAGCCACGATGTTGGCCGTCTCCGGCCGCTCCTCGGGGCCGACTCCGCGCACGGCGATCTTGCTGTCACCGCCCAGTCGCGCCTTGCGCACGAGCGACGCGACCGTGTCGGACATCTGCGCGCCCTCCGCGAGCCATTTCTCGACCTTGTCCAGGTCGATACGCAGGTCGGCCGGCTTCACCAGCGGATTGTAGGTGCCGAGCGCGTCCAGGTACTGGCCATCCCGCGGCGTGGCGGAATCGGCCACCACGAGGCGGTAGCTCGGCTGCTTCTTCCGGCCTGTGCGCCGGAGACGGATCTTCACGGACATGTCGTCGTGCCTCTCAGGTTCCGAACATTCCGGGCAGCCGCGGCATTCCCATACCCTTCGGCATACCCTTCCCCATTCCCATCCCGCGCATCGATTTCATCATCTTCTGCATCTGCTTGAACTGCGTCAGCAGACGATTCACTTCCTGCACCGTGCGACCGCTGCCCTTTGCGATGCGCAACCGGCGCGAGCCGTTGATGACTTCCGGCCGCTGCCGCTCCTTCGGCGTCATCGAGAGCACGATCGCCTCGACGTGCTTCATCGCCTTCGGGTCCATCTTCGCGTCCTTCAGTGCCTTCGCATTCACGCCCGGCACCATCTTCAGCAGGCTCTCGAGCGGACCCATCTTCTGCATCTGTCGCATGACGCCCAGGAAGTCCTCCAGATCGAACTTTCCTTCCCGTGCGACCTTCTTCTCGAGCCGCTTCGCCTCGTCCTCGTCGAACGCGCTCTGCGCCTTCTCGACCAGGCCGACCACGTCGCCCTGCTGGAGGATGCGACCCGCCATGCGCGACGGATCGAACACCTCGAGACCATCCATCTTCTCGCCGACACCGACGTACTTGATCGGCACGCCCGTGACGCCGCGGATCGACAGCGCGGCACCGCCGCGCGCATCGCCGTCCATCTTCGTCAGGATCACGCCCGTCAGGCCCAGTGCCTCGTGGAAGCCTTCCGCGATGCGGACCGCCTCCTGACCGATCATGCTGTCCACGACGAGCAGCACTTCGGTCGGCTTCGTCTCCGCCGACACCCGCTTCAGCTCGTCCATCAGATCAGCGTCGATCTGAAGCCGGCCGGCCGTATCCAGGATCACGGCGCGGTGACGGTCCCGCGTCGCGTGCTCCAGCGCCCGCTTCGCCAGCTTCGCGACGTTCTTCTCCTCGCGATCCGCGAACACCGGCACCTTCACCTGCCGGCCGAGCGTCTCCAGCTGGTCGATGGCGGCCGGGCGATACACGTCCAGCGCCGCCAGCAGCGGCTGGCGACCCTCCCGCGCGAGCCGCTTCGCCAGCTTTGCCGCCGTCGTCGTCTTACCCGAGCCCTGAAGACCCGCCAGCAGGATCACGGTCGGACCCACAGGCGCGACCTTCAGACCCTCCTGCTTCTCGCCCAGCAGCGTGATCAGCTCGTCGTGAACGATCTTCACGATCTGCTGGCCTGGCGCGACCGACTTCAGGACCTTCTCGCCCAGCGCACGCTCCTCCACCCGCGCCAGGAAGTCCTTCGCCAGCTGGAAATTGACGTCCGCCTCCAGCAGGATGCGCCGGATCTCCCGCAGGCCCTCTCGGACCTGCGCCTCCGTCAGCAGCCCGCGCGTGCGCAGGCGGCCGAACACGCCGTCCAGTTTTTCCGAAAGCTCCTCGAACATACTGTCCTGCTTCTACGAATACCGGGTGCAGAGCCTTTCAAGGTAGCAGGAGGAAGGGGGAGGGATCAAGGTTCGGGGGCATGGAACGCCCGGGGGCGGATCCGATTGTACCCCGTCCAGCAACGGCGGTGTCAGGTTGTCAGGGGCAATGGGCAGGTGCACGGGCATGTGGAAGGCGCACGCACACGTTTACGGGCAGAGGCAGAGGCAGCCGACCTTGCCCGTGATCCCTCACCTGCCCCGTTTGATCCGGGGAAGGTTCGCTGCGCGGAGGAAGGTGTCAGGGGCCTCGCGGTCTGCCCGTGAAACCTGCCTCCGCGCAGCGACCCTGCCCCGGAAGAATCGGGAAGGGAGATCACCGCGGGGAACGTTGGCTGCCCGTTCCCGTACACGTAAACGTGGGCGTGCGCCTTCCACATGCCCATGCCCGTGCCCACGCCCATGAGAACCTGACACCGCCGTCCATAAACCCGCGCCGTGACGACCGCCCAGATGCCGGCTATCTTCACCCCGCTCCCTACCTCAAGAGGCAACCATGAAACTGACGCCGGTCCTGACAGCACTTCTGCTCGCCGCGGCCTGCACCGCTGCCGATACCCCTTCCCCTTCCCCGGTCCCGCAGGCGGAGGACGTCCATAGCCACGCCCGCCCCGCGGAAGCCCGCGTAACGCACGTCAACCTCGACCTTACCCCCGATTTCGAGAGCCGGCGTATCGCCGGCACGGCCCGGCTGGCGATCGAGCGGGCCGCGGATGCCGACAGCGTGATCCTCGACATCGACGGTCTGACGATCCACGGAGTCACGACGCCGTCCGGCGATTCGCTGGAGTTCGCCGTGGGAGCGGACGATTCGATTATCGGCCAGCCGCTCGTCGTGCGCCTGGGCGACGACACGGACACGATCGTCGTCGCTTACCGTACGGCTCCGGACGCGGCGGCACTCCAGTGGCTGGAGCCGGGGCAGACGGCGGGGGGGCGGATGCCGTTCCTGTTCACGCAGGGGCAGGCGATCCTGACGCGGACGTGGATTCCGACGCAGGACAGTCCCGGCATCCGCCAGACGTATGAGGCGATCATCCGGGTGCCGGAGGGGATGCGGGCCGTGATGAGCGCCGAGATGCTGACACCGGAGGGCGCGGCGACGGAAGGGGGACGCACGGCGTACCGGTTCCGGCTCGACCAGCCGGTGCCGCCGTACCTGATCGCGCTGGCGGCGGGCGACCTGGAGTTCCGCGAGATCGGTTCGCGCAGCGGCGTCTGGGCCGAGCCGGAGATGGTGGACGCAGCGGCCAGCGAGTTCGCCGAGGTGGAGGCGATGATCGACGCGGCGGAACGGCTGTATGGCCCGTACCGGTGGGGCCGCTACGACATTCTCGTGCTGCCGCCGTCGTTCCCGTTCGGTGGGATGGAGAACCCGCGCCTCACGTTCGCGACGCCCACGGTCATCGCCGGGGATCGCTCGCTGGTCAGCCTCGTTGCCCATGAGCTCGCACATTCGTGGTCGGGCAATCTCGTGACGAATGCCGTGTGGAACGATTTCTGGCTGAACGAGGGATTCACAACGTACATCGAGGCCCGGCTGATGGAGGAGCTGCGCGGGCGCGACTACGCGGACATGCTGCGCCAGCTCGGCCGGCAGGATCTTCAGGAGACGATCGAGGACCTGGGCGGTGCGAACGCGCCCGATACGCGCCTCCAGCTCGATCTGGCCGGCCGCAATCCCGATGACGGCATGACGTCCATCGCCTACGACAAGGGCGCCGCGTTCCTGCAGGCCGTGGAGGCGGAAGTGGGACGTGAGCGGCTGGACGGCTTCCTGCGCGAGTACTTCGACGAGTTCGCGTTCCAGCCGATGACGTCCGAGCAGTTCATGCAGTACATGAACGCGGAGCTGTTCGCGGGTGATGACGCGGGCGCGGCCCGCGTACAGGCGCGGCAGTGGATCTACGAGCCCGGACTGCCGGACAACGCGGTGCAGATTCGATCGACTGCGTTCGAGCGCGTCGATTCACAGCTCGTCGCGTTCCGCGCTGGCACCGCACCGCAGCAGCTGGCGACCGGGGAGTGGTCCACGCACGAATGGCTGCGCTTTCTGCGCGCGCTGCCGGACACACTGAGCGAGCAGCAGATGACAGCGCTCGATCAGGAGTTCGGCTTCACCGAAAGCGGGAACAGCGAGATTCTATTCGCGTGGCTCCGGATCGCGATACGTAACCGGTACGAGCCGGCCATGCCGGCGCTCGAGCGGTTCCTGTCCTCCCAGGGGCGCCGCAAGTTCATCGCTCCGCTGTATGAGGACCTGGCCGCGACCGACTGGGGAGCGGCGATGGCGCGTGACATCTACGGCCGCGTGCGCTCAACGTATCATCCGGTCACGTCGAACACCGTCGACGACATCCTCGACTGGCAGGGCTCGAGCGGGTAATGGTCGCCCGCACCCGCCGAGAGCAACCCCTGCAACGGCGCGATCAGACCTCGATGATCTGGTCGCGCTTCGTGCCGACCGACACGAAATCGATGGCGACGCCGGTCAGCTCGCTGATGCGTTCCAGGTACGCGCGTGCCTGTGCGGGCAGATCGCCGTAGCTGCGCGCGTCCGACGTGGAAGTCTTCCAGCCCGGCATGGTCTCATAGACCGGCGTCGCGCGGTCGAGGACCGTGAGGTCATAGGGAAATGTGTCGTGGTCCGTGCCATCGACGAGGTATCCCGTGCAGATCTGTATCTCGTCGAACGAATCGAGGACATCGAGCTTCGTGATGGCCAGGCCTGTCAGGCCATTGACCTGCGCGGCATAGCGCACGACAACGGCATCGAACCAGCCGCAGCGGCGCGGCCGGCCCGTGGTGGCGCCGTACTCGCCACCCAGGCGACGCAGCTCATCGCCGAGCGGTGGCGGAATCTCGGTCGGGAGCGGACCGCTGCCGACGCGAGTCGTATACGCCTTGACGACGCCGAGCACATGGTCGATGACGGTGGGTCCAATGCCGGAGCCGGTTGCGGCGCCAGCGGCCGTCGTGGTCGACGACGTGACGAATGGGTAGGTGCCGTGGTCCACGTCGAGCATGGCACCCTGCGCGCCCTCGAGCAGCACGCGGCCTCCGCTGCGATGCGCCTGCATGATCTCGTAGCCGGTATCGATCACGAGCGGCAGCAGTCGTTCCCGACGTGCGAGCACGCCGTCGGCCACAGCGGCGGGGTCGAGCGGCTCTGCACCGCTCGCGGCGAGCTTGTCATTGGCGCGCTGCGTGGCCCTGATAATCAGGTCGCGCGCGCGCTCCGCGTTCTGCAGATCGGCCACACGCACGCCCATGCGTGCGACCTTGTCCTCGTAGGCGGGCCCGATGCCGCGGCCCGTGGTGCCGATCTTGTCGGAACCCCGTGCCTTCTCGCTCGCCTGGTCGAGCCGCTTGTGATATTCCAGTAGCAGGTGTGCGCGTCCGCTGATGCCGAGGCGCGGCTCGGCATCAATGTCGCGCGCGTGGAGCGCGTCCAGCTCCTCGAAGAACTGGTCCAGGTCGAGCACGACACCGTTGCCCAGCAGGCAACGCTTGTCCGCGTGCAGGATGCCCGATGGGATCTGGTGCAGAATGAACTCATCGCCGCCCACGTGCACCGTGTGACCCGCGTTCGCGCCACCCTGATATCGCGCAATGACGCTCGCGTCGGCCGCGAGCACATCCACGATCTTGCCCTTGCCCTCGTCGCCCCACTGGGCGCCGACCACGACGAGACAGCGGTATTCCCTCATCTCACAGTTCGTCAGAGACCAACAGAATCCCGCCGGCTGCGATCGTCGCGGCCGGCGGGTCGTATTCCGCTTTTTCGAGGACAGTCTAAGACTGCACGCCCGCTCGCGCCAGCGGGCATGACGTCGTCAGCGCGGAGCCTGGCGCTCGAGTGGACGGGACTGCGCGCGCAGCCGGTCGAGTGCGCCGCTGACGAGATCGATGGCCTTGCGCACGCCATCGCCGCGCAGGTGATCCAGGTCGTCGTCCGGGCGGTGAACGCGGCGCAGCGAACGGGTCGTGCCGCGCATGATCGTCAGAGCGGGAATCCCCGCTTCGACGATTGGAATGTGATCGACGGGAATGCCGAACGGCAGATCGCGGCGATGCACATCCTCGCCGCGCGCATCCGCCTCCTGCAGCAGCGCCGCCGCCAGGTGAGGAGCCAGACCCTTCTTGCGCACGATGCCGAATCGCTCCAGCACGTAGAACGGACCGTCATCGTCAATACCGTCGATATTGATCACGCCGAATACCGGCGGCAGGCCGGTCGCGGCGGCACGGGAGCCGGCGAGGCCGAGCTCTTCCGCGTCCGTGATCAGGAACGCGACGTCTCCCGCATCCCGCTCCCTGGCCGCGACGCCGAGCGCCGTGACCACGCCGGATGCATTGTCGAGCGCTCCGGGCGAGCGGTTGTCCACCCAGCAGAAGATCAGGATCACACCCGTCACCACGCCGACCACGCCGAGCAGCAGGACCACGGCATTGGGGAGCGGCCGCGCGGCGTGCATGAGCGAGGCGATGAACAGCGCGAGCCAGACGATGATCGCCAGGACGATCGCGGGGCCCCGGAACGCAAGCGGTACGGGCTGCGACTTGGTATCGCGGTGCGCCATGATGATGTAGCGCGGCGTGCGATCCGGTCGTTGCGCGAAGATGTTCGTGCCATGCTGCCGCGGGATCCGCGGCAGCGCATCAATCGCAGCGCGGGCGTAAAGCGCGCTGATTACCAGGATGACGAGGAGGAGGAGCAGCAGCGCGAGCGCGGCCAGCGGGCTGTTCGTGTACAGGAACATCGCGGCGGTAAACGCCGTCACGAGGTACAGCGCACCCACGGCGGTGATCGCAAAGCGGCCGAGGAGCGCGCTGAATGTGAATTCGCGCTCCTCGACCGCGTAGCCCATCTCCTCGAATCGCGAGCGGATCCTGGCGCTGACCTCCGCTGCGCCATCCGACCCCGTCATCCTCGGCGTGGTCGCGATCTCGCGCAGTGCCGCACCCGGATCGAATTCCGTCACCCTTCCGCTACTGGACTCGCCCAACGGTTCCGCCTCCATTCCACCCCCGGAGCAACGCTCGCATAGCTGGATGATCCGCCGCCATGCGCACGAACTGGCCGCGGGCGGACTACAGGATGCCTCCCTCCTGCATCACCCGGGCCACGTGCTGTCGCTCCCGGTCATCCAGCGGACGCAACGGGGCCCGCGGGGCACCGCCGGCCCACCCCATGAGGTCCAGTGCCGCCTTGCAGCCGATCGCGCCGTGCGCCGCCACGATGTCGCGATGGAGCGGTGTCAATCGGCCCTGCACACGACCTGCCTCCTGCGGCCTGCCCTCCCTGAAGTGCCGCACCACGTCGGCGCACAGACCGGGGGCGATGTTCGCGACGCCGAGAATGCCACCGGCCGCTCCCAGCTCGAGCGCGGTGTAGAGGTGCGCACCGTTCCCCACGAACAGCCGGCACACCCGGTCGCACGCATTCGTGAAGTCGGCAAACCGTTTCATGTCGCCCGACGAGTCCTTGAGACCGACTACGTTCGGGTGGCGCATCAGCTCCGCGACGAATCCCGCTTCCAGCGTGACCTTTGTGTATTTCGGGATATGGTACAACAGCACCGGAACGGGCGACGCGTCCGCGACCGCGCGGAAATGATCCATCATCGCGGCCACGCTGATGTGGGGGCCGAAGTATACCGGCGGATGCACGAGCACTACGTCCGCGCCCGCTCCGGCCAGCTCCCGTGCCTGGCGCGCGGTCGCGCGCGTGGACTCGCCCGATGCACCGGCGATCAACACGTAGCCGGCCGGCACGACATCCCGCGCAAAGCCTGTAAGGCGGACCTTCTCATCCTCGTCCAGCAGCGCACCCTCGCCGTTCGAGCCGAACAGCACGATGCCATCGATCGGCGTCTCGATCCAGCGGCGCAGGTTCTCACGGAACGGGATCGGCGCGATCTCACCCGCCGAGTCGAAGTTCGTGATGACGGGCGGGAAGATCCCGTGCAGACGGTCGCGCAGTTCCATGTCAGGCGAGCGTCCGCATGCGCAGCTCGAAGTCGGACGGGTTGGTGGCGTGCGCTTTGGCGATCTCGAATGCGACCAGGTCGTCACGCACAAGCTCGGTCAGGTGCTGATCGAATGTCTGCGACCCGTACTGTTCGGTACCTTCCGCCATGAGGTCGGGGATCTCATGCGCCTTTTCCTTGTCCAGGATCGCGTCCCGAATGGTGGCGGTGACGATCATTACTTCCGCCGCAACCACACGGCCGTTGCCGTCCTTGCGCGGCAGCAGCCTCTGACTGACGACGGCGACCAGGTTCTCCGACAGGCGGTTACGCACCATCTCCTGCTCGTGCGGCGGGAACACGGCGATGATGCGCGACAGCGTCTGCACGGCGTTTGTCGTGTGCAGCGTCGACAATACCAGATGGCCGGTTTCCGCCGCCTTCATGGCCGTGTCGATCGTCGTCGTGTCGCGCATCTCACCGATCAGGATCACATCCGGATCCTCGCGCAGTGCCGCGCGCAGCCCCGTCTCGAAGCTCTCCGTGTCGGTGCCGACCTCACGCTGCGTGATCGAGCTGTGCACGTCGCGGTGCAGGAACTCGATCGGATGCTCGAGCGTCAGAATGTGCTTCTTGCGATTCTGATTTATATAGCCGACCATCGCAGCGAGCGTGCTGCTCTTCCCCGACCCTGTCACACCCGTCACGAGCACGAGGCCGCGTTCCGCGTGCGCAATGCCGGCGAGCACGCGTGGCAGGCGCAGGCTTTCGAAGTTCGGGATCTCGATCGGGATGACGCGCATGACGACCATGAGTGTGCCGCGCTGCCGCAGAATGTTGACGCGGAACCGGCCTATGCCGGGCGCGCTCCACGAGCAGTCGTAGTCGTTCATCTCATTGAGACGCTCGCGATCGCGCGCATGCGGGATCAGCTGTGAGCAGATCTGCATGACATGCTCCGGCGCCAGACGCTGCTGCGTCAGCGGCACCAGCTCGCCCGTGATCCGCGCGCGTATATAGTCCCCGGCCTTGATGTGGATGTCCGACGCGCCGCGCTGAATCGCGGCCTTGAAGATTTCGATCATTATGAGCAGCCGTAGCGGGTCCAGTGGAGCGGGACGGGCGGAAGATAACAGCGCTCCCCGGGCGCCGCTATCTGGCCGGCTGCCCGCCTGGCTCAGTCGTTGAGGCGGCGAAGCTCCTTCAGCAGGCCGGTCTTGTCCTTCGTCCTGGCATCCACGTCCTTCAGCTTGCGCGCGGGCTGGCCGGCAACGACGACGAGCTCCGGGACATCGGCGGTCACGACGGCTCCCGCTGCGACCACACTGCCACGCCCGACGGTGCAGCCCTCGAGCACCACTGCGTTGGCGCCGATGAGCACCTCATCTTCGATCACGACGGGGGAGGCGCTCGGCGGCTCGAGCACTCCGGCCAGCACGGCCCCGGCGCCTATGTGGCAGTCACGGCCGACCAGCGCGCGGGCACCGACGACCGCGTTCATGTCGATCATCGTACCCGCGCCCACGACCGCACCGATGTTGATGACTGCGCCCATCATCACGATGACGTTGTCGCCGATCTCCACCTTCTCGCGGATCCAGGCACCCGGCTCGATGCGCGCGTTCACGCTGCGCAGGTCGAGCATCGGTATGGCAGAGTTGCGACGGTCATTGTCGACATGGAAATACTGAATGCCGGAGCCCGCGCTCTCGATGAGTGCGTGTGCATCCTCCCACTCGCCCACCAGCACGGTTGTGCCGGCACCCGTTGGAAAGACCTTCAGGTCAGTGCCGTCTCGAACCGTGAGCTCGCCGTCATGACGCACATAGACCGTCACGGGTGTGCGCTTGCGCGCGTTCGCAATGAGGTCCCTGATCTCCTGATAGTCCATTTCCGCCCCTTCCCCTCGTTCGTCTTCCTAGAGGCCGAGCACGTCCTGCATGGTGAAGCGACCGGTGCCGCGGCCCGCAATCCACGCTGCAGCCTCGAGCGCGCCCTGCGCGAACACGGCGCGATCGAGCGCCTCGTGCACCAGCTCGACCCGCTCCCGCTCGCCGGCGAACACCACACGGTGCTCGCCGATGATGCCACCACCCCTGAGCGCGTGAATTCCGATCTCACCGGTCGGCCGCACACCGGTCTCGCCGCTGCGGCCGTCGCGACGCACGCTGGCGAGCGGCACACCGCGCCCTGTGGCGGCCGCCTCGGCGAGGGCGAGGGCAGTGCCGCTCGGTGCGTCGACTTTCCGTCGATGATGCGCCTCGACGATCTCGATATCATAGCTCGCCGCGTCGAGAGCCGCCGCGACGCGCTCCGTCAGCCCCAGCAGCAGATTGACGCCCACACTGAAATTTGCCGCGGTCAGTACGGCGGCCCGTGCTGCGAGCGCGTCCAGACGGTCGTGCGTTGCCTCGCCTAGCCCGGTGGTCCCCACGATGAGCCCCCGGCCATCGAGCGCGCCTGCCACTCGCTCCAGCAGCATGCGCGTAGCGGCGGCCGTGGAAAAATCGATCACCACATCGGCATCACGGATGACGCCCGCGGCGTCATCCATGGAAACGACAGGCACTGCAAATGTCGCGTCTGCGACGCTCGCCAGGCCGCCTGTGACGACGATATCCGCACGCTCACCCGCCAGGCGCAGCAGGGTGCGACCCATCCGTCCCCGGATCCCGGCGATGACGACGCGCGTCACGATGGTGCGGCGACCCGGGGCTGAACGCCGAGCCGCTCCAGCTCCCGTACGACGACCTGCTGCTTCGCGGAATCGGCTTCGCACAGCGGCTGGCGCAGCGGGCCGACATCGAAACCGAGCCAGCCGACGGCCGTTTTCACCGGTATCGGGTTCGGTTCCGCGAACAGGGCCCGGATCAGAGGCAGGAACCGCAGCTGCAGAGCGGCCGCGTCCGCGACCCTGCCATCGAGGAAAGCGTGAGCCATGCGGCTCGTCTCGCGCGGTGCGACGTTGCCGAGCACCGTGATCACGCCGCGGCCGCCGAGCGACATGATGGGGACTACCTGGTCGTCGTTACCGCTCCAGATCGAGAGTTGGTCCCCGACGAGACGCGCGAGCTCCGCGACCTGCACGATGTCCCCGCACGCTTCCTTGACACCGACCACGCGCTCGTCCTCCGCCAGCTGCGCGATCGTCTCCGGCAGTATGTTGACCGAGGTCCGACCCGGTACGTTGTATATGATCGCAGGCAGCTCCGCCGCATCCATGACCGCGCGGAAATGATCGATGATCCCGCGCTGAGGCGGCTTGTTGTAGGGAGGCGCGCTCAGCAGTACACCGTCCGCCCCGGCGCGACGGGCCTGCTCGCCGAGACGTACCACCTGCCGCGTATCGGTGCCGCCGCAGCCGACAATGACCGGGAGCCGGCCGCCGTTCGCTTCGACGACGCACGCAGCAGCACGGTACTGCTCCTCCGCCGTCATGGCCGCCGCCTCGCCCGTGGACCCGCAGACGATCAGCGCGTCCGTGCCTTCCTCATGGTGAAACGCCACCAGGTCCATCACCACGCGTTCGTTCACGCCATCGCTGTTGAACGGTGTGACGAGCGCTACGCCGGAGCCGTCGAAGCGGACCTTTGACATCAGAGATTGTTGAGGTCGTGGAGATCACCACGGGTGACCTCGGATGGCGAATCCGTTGTCAGAACGTCGCGCTCCGTGGAGTCGCGGAAGTCGTCCGACGCCTCGTCGGCGCGCGCGTTGGCGTAGAACGATCGGAACACGCCATTGCCGCACTTGTCGCAGGTCAGGTCCTCGGCCGGCTCCTGATTCTCGAACATGTACTCCTTGCCGCACTCCATGCAGACCTGCACGAGCACTTCGCCGGAGCCCTTGTCCTGTGCGGCCATGGTACGCCTCCTTGCTCTGTATTGACGCTGTCCGCCGCATGACGCGCCGGCGCAGCGGGTGCGATCTCCTGAGCCCCTCAACCAAGCGCAAATAGTCTGCCGGCGAGGCTGGACGGGATCGGCGGACAGGATTCCCCGCGCACACGCGGCGGGACAGGGGCCCGGGTCCACTTCACACGACCGCCGGCAGACACCGGCGCACGGGGCCTCTGCGAGGTCCCCTAGGATGGAGCCGGTGCGACGGATAAATTACGCGCCGTATCCGGCCGGGCAACGCCGCGCAGGAGTATGCGGTCGGCGAGACGCGCCGCTACGGGCTCGTGCCGCGTGGGCAGCCGGGCAGTGGTTCAAGGTCGAGGAGGAGTGTGAACGAGCTGTTGAGCGTCGCGCTGCAGGCCGCGCGCGATGCGGCGTCTGTGCACCGGGAGCATCTGGGAAGGGTCGATGTGGCGGACTGGTCGCAGAAGGGCGTGGCAGACTTCGTCACGCACGTGGACCGTGCTGCGGAATCGGTCATCGTCGAGCATGTCCGCAAACATTTTCCGGAGCACCGCGTGCTCGCGGAGGAGGACGCGGCGGAACGCGGCGACCGGTCCGGCGTAACGAATGGTGCCCCGGACGACGACTGGACGTGGATCATTGATCCGCTGGATGGCACCACGAACTACCTGCACGGGTACCCGGCATACGCGGTCTCGATCGGCGTGGCCCGCGGAGCGACCCTCGAGACGGCAGTAGTGCTCAACAGCGCGAGCGGCGAGGAGTGGAGCGCCGTCCGCAACGGCGGCGCGTTCCGTGACGGCGACCGGATCAGCGTGTCGCAGATCACGGACATGTCGCACGCACTGATCGGCACCGGGTTCCCGTTCAAGTCGCTGCACCTGCTTCCGGTCTATTCGCGCCAGCTGGCCGCGGCGCTGCGCGCGACCGCGGGCGTGAGACGCGCGGGATCGGCCGCGCTCGATCTGTGTCACGTGGCGACCGGCTGGTTCGACGGGTTCTGGGAGCTGGACCTCGCGCCATGGGATGTGGCCGCCGGGACGCTCGTGGTACGGGAGGCCGGAGGCGTTGTCACGCGTCTCGACGGCAGCGCTGACGTGCTCGGACACGGGTCGCTGCTCGCCGGCAACCCGTCTGTCCATGCGGCACTGGGCGACGTGGTGCGACAAGCTGCGGAAGCGACCGACACGATCGTCGCCTGACCCTGACATAAGTATTGACTCGACGAGGATGATCCATGGGCCGTATCGGTGATGCATTCGGCAGTATGGGCGCGTGGCTGCGCGGTCACCCGGGCGTCGTGCGTGGCTTCGCGCTGGGCGTCGTGGCGTTCATCACGCTGGTCGCCGGTCTGGCGATCGGGTCGTGGCGCGCCGTCTGTCGCGACTGCCCTTCCGTCGCCCAGATCTACGCGTGGGAGCCGAAGGAGGCGACACGGCTGCTGGACCGCGACGGCAAGCTGTTCGCCGAGCTGTTCGAGGAGCGTCGTACCCCCGTGCAGATCGAGACACTGCCCGAGCATGTCGCGCAGGCGTTCGTCGCCGTGGAGGACAAGCGCTTCTACGAGCACGAAGGCCTCGACTACCGGCGCATCATCTCCGCCAACATCCAGAACGTTTTGAGCGGGCGCATCACGGGCGGCGGCAGTACGATCACGCAGCAGCTCGCCCGCAACATGTTCGAGGAGGGAATCGGCTTCGAGCAGCGCGTCGCCCGCAAGCTGAAGGAGTTCAAGGTCGCGAAGCAGATCGAGCAGGTGTATCCGAAGAACACCATCCTCGAAGCGTACATCAACCTGGTCAACTACGGCCACGGCTGGCGCGGGATCGAGACGGCGTCGCAGCACTATTTCGGCAAGGCCGCGTCGCAGCTGAATCCGGCGGAGGCCGCGATGCTGGCCGCCGCGGTGAACAGGCCCGGCCTCTACTCGCCTTTCATCAATGCGGAGGCGACGCTGAACCGCCGCAACACGGTGCTGCGGCTGATGGCGGACCAGGGGTACCTCTCGCAGGAGGAAAAGGAGCAGTGGCAGCAGCAGCCGCTGCCCGGCGCCCGCCACACCACAGACGTGGGCAAGATTGCGCCCTATTTCGTGGAGTGGGTCCGCACGACGCTCGAACCGATCTATGGCACGCGCCTCTACAGCGGCGGACTCCGCATCTACACGACGCTCGATGTCGAGATGCAGCGTTTCGCGGACTCCGCCATGGCAGCGGGCTGGACGCGGATCGAGAACAGACCGGGCTATCGCGCTCCGACCTACGCGGAAACCATGGCGGATGAAGACAGGACCGTCGCAGGCGAGACGCCGTATCTGCAGGGTCTTTTCATTGCGCTCGAGCCCGGTACCGGTGAAGTGCGCGCCCTCGTCGGCGGTCGCGATTTCGTCGATTCCAAGTTCAACCGCGCGACGCAGGCAGTGCGGCAGCCGGGCTCCACGTTCAAGCCGTTCGTCTACTATGCTGCGCTCAACAGCGGCGTGCCGCCGTCGACGATCCTCTACGACGCGCCGCTCAGCCTGGCGCTGCCGGATGGAAGCATCTACGCACCCGGTAACTACGATCCGGATTTCCGCGGTCCGGTGCTGATGCGCGAGGCGCTGCAGTACTCGATCAATACGGTGACGGTGCGGCTCGGCGTCGACATCGGACTGGAGACGGTCGCGCAGACGGCGCGCGAGTTCGGCCTGCGCACGAACATTCCGGCGTACCCATCCATGCCGATCGGGGCTGCGGACGTCGTCCCGATGCAGCTCGCAGAGGCCTATACGGTGTTCGCCACGGGCGGCACGCGCGCCCGCGCCCGTCCGATCCTGCGCGTCGAGGATGCGGATGGTACCGTGCTCTGGCAGCCCCCTGCGGACGTCGAGCAGGTCGCCAACCCGCAGGCGGTGGCGATCACGCGCAGCTTCATGGAGACGGCACTCAACAACGGCAGCGGTCATCCTGCGCGCGACCCTGCGCAGGGGAATCTGCCGTACACCATCCCCGCGGCCGGCAAGACCGGCACGACGAACGATTACACGGACGTCTGGTTCGCCGGCTTCACCCCGGACCTCGTCGCCGTGGTGTGGTTCGGCTTCGATCGCCCCCGTCGCATCATGAACGGGGCTGCCGGAGGCCTGCTCGCTGCGCCTGTGTGGGGTGACTTCATGCGCAGGGTCTATATCGGTGACAATGCCGAGCTGCCGACCCCCGAGCCGTTCGCCTGGCCGTCCGGCATCGTGGAGAGGGAGATCGACGCCGAGAGCGGGCGTCTCGCGAACGAGTGGTGTCCCACGAACGTCGTGCCGGAGTACTTCATCGCAGGCACCGAACCGGCCGAGGCATGCAGCCCGTACCGCGGCGGTCTGTTCGGCGCGCCGTTGCGCGGAGTGTCACCGCCCGATACTACCTCCCCCGACACCATTCCACCGGGCACGAGGCGACGGCGAACCCCGCCGGACACGCTGCCGCGATGACACGCAGTGAGGGCCTCCATGGGGCCCTCACCTGTCTCCACCAGCGGCGCCGTCTCTCAGCGTGACTCGAAGACTCTGAACTCGACCTGCGCGGCCCGCAGCGCGGCCAGCAGCGCAACCTCGTCCTCGACCAGGTACTCGATCGCCAGGTCGCATTTCGCGCCCGACTCCGGCGGTGCTGGGGTGACCTCCGCCCCGAGACCGTGGTCATGTGCAATCTGTTCCGCAAGCAGCGCGTGATGAGTGGTGTCGAACGTGAGCAGGCGCGTCATGAGACCGCGTTGCTCGCCTCGTCGATCCGACGCACGATGAGCGGCAGCGGTGCAGCCGGCTCCTCGCCGATCACGATCGCGTCCAGCAGTCGGCGCGCGCTCGTCTCCGCGGCTGCACCCTCGCGCGCGTGCACCGTGGCGATCGGCTGCCCCTTCTCGACACGATCGCCTGGCTTGATCGTGATGTGGAACCCCACGGCCGGGTCGACTGCAGCGTCCAGTGTGCTCCGCCCTGCACCGAGCTCGACTGCCGCTTCCCCGATCGCGCGCACGTCCATCCGCGTGAGGGTACCGCCCCGCGGTGCGTGAACCACGCGGCGCGCTGCCGCCTGTGGCAGAATGGCGGGGTCGTCCAGCACCATCGGATTACCACCCTGCGCCTCGATGATGCCACGCATCTTCTCGAGTGCGCGCCCGTCGCCGAGCGCCGCGGCGGCCTGGTCGTACGCCCCTCCCGTATCCGCGGCCGCACCTCCGAGCACCAGCATCTCCGCCGCGAGCGCGAGGGTTACCTCCCGCACATCCTCCGGGCCTTCCCCGCGCAGCAGCATGACGCATTCCTCGATCTCGAGCGCGTTGCCGACGGCGTGTCCCAGCGGCCGGTCCATGGCGGTGAGCAGCGCAACGACGCGCTTTCCGCTCGCTGCGCCAATGCCTATCATCGTCCGCGCCAGCTCCTCTGCGCGCTCCGCTTCCGGCATGAACGCACCGCTGCCCATCTTCACGTCGAGCACCAGTGCGTCGATCCCCTCCGCCAGCTTCTTGCTCATGATGCTCGAGGCAATCAGTGGGATGGACTCCACCGTCGCCGTGACATCGCGCAATGCATACAGCCGCCTGTCGAGTGGTGCGATCTCCTGCGTCTGCGCAATGAGCGCACATCCGATCCGGCCCATCTGGTCGGCGTATTCCCGCAGGGTGAGGTCGGTGCGGAAGCCCGGTATGGTCTCCAGCTTGTCCACTGTGCCGCCGGTGTGACCCAGCCCGCGCCCGCTCATCATGGGCACCGGGACGCCCAGCGATGCCACGAGCGGGGCCAGCACGATGGACACCTTGTCGCCCACGCCACCGGTCGAATGCTTGTCGACTTTCACACCGGGGACTCCGGAGAGGTCTGCGACCGCGCCGGACGCGATCATGACTTCGACCAGTGCAGACAGCTCGGCGGGAGACATGCCCCGGAAGAACACGGCCATGAGGAATGCCGACATCTGGTATTCCTCGACGTCCCCAGCGGTGTATGCTTCGAAGAATGTGCGGATGTCCGCTCCGCTCAACTCCTCGCCTGCGCGTTTGCGTCGTATTATCTGTGAGGGGGTCACCGCGTCCGGCTCCACCGATCCGCATCCGACAGCGGCGCGGACTCGCCACGTGCAGCCGCACCCCAGCCCTCGAAGATCTCGCCCATCCAGTCGTATATCGTTCGCAGCGACGCGTGCAGCCTGTTCATGCGCTCGCGGCGTTCATCCGCGGACATGGTCACCGCTTCGTACAGACCATCTGCGGACGCTTCCGGGTCGTAGGGATTCACCTCATATGCGCCATCCAGTTCCTCCGCCGCACCGGCGAACCGGGACAGAACGAGGACGCCACCGGGGTCGTCGACCTGGCAGGCCAGGAACTCCTTCGCGACGAGGTTCATGCCGTCCTGAAGCGAGTTGACGTAGCAGAGGTCGGCCGCGCGGTAGAAGTTCGCGAGCCGCTCGTGCGACAGCGATTCCTTCAGCAGATGCACCGGCTGCCAGCCGCCCGCGCCCCACTTGTCGTTGAGCTGCCAGATGGCGCGCTCGAGCTTCTCGTTCAGCCAGTCGTACGCATCGATCTCCGTCCGGCTCGGCACGGCGATCTGCACGAACGTGAAACGGCCGCGCATCGCGGGATACCGGTCGAAGAGGACGTCGAGTGCCTTGATCTTCTCTTCGAGACCCTTGGAATAGTCGATGCGGTCCACTCCGACACCCAGGATGCCATCATCCGGAGCGTACCGTGCACGCAGCCGCTCGATCCGTGCATCCGCGCTCGGATGCACGGCCGCCGTACGGAACTGCTCGACATCGATCGAGATCGGGAACGCACGCACGTAGCAGCTGTGTCCGCCGATCTCGACGGCGCGTGTTTCCCAGTTCACGTGCGCGTCGTCGAGCAGGGACTCGGCACAGCGCATGAAGTTGTCGGCAAACAGCGGCAGGTGGAAACCGACGACATCATTGGCGAGCAATCCGCGCAGCAGCTGTGGCGCCTGACTCGCGACGCGGAAGATCTCGAGCGGCGGAAACGGTATGTGCCAGAAGTGGGCGAGCGTGAGGTCAGGCCGGCGTGTGCGCACCTGCTGAGGAGCGAGTGCCAGGTGGTAGTCCTGGAACCATACGGCACCGCGCTCCTCCGGGCCGATCTCCTGCAGCACTGCGTCGGCGAAGCGCCGATTCACGTCGACGTAGGTGGTCCAGTACTTCGAGCGCATGCGCGTCAGCGCCGGCCGGAGGTGACAGAGCGGCCAGAGGAACTGGTTGGCGTATCCGAAATAGTACTGGTTGACGTCCTGCTGGTTCAGCCAGAGGCGCCGCAGGACGTAACCCGGATTCTCGGGAGGCACACGCAGGCGGTCTCCCTCATCGACCTCGTCGCGGTCGCGGTCGCCGCTGCCCCAGGCCACCCAGAGGCCGCCCACGGCCTGCATGAGAGGATCGAGCGCCGCCACCAGACCACCGGCCGGCCGGCGTACCGCCGTCTCATCGGCAGACTCGTCCCAGTAGTGCTCGTACGGCTCACGATTGCTGACGACGGCGAATCTGCGATCCGGCAGGGACCGGCGCAGGATGGCATCGAGGTCGCCAGGTCCGAGCCCGCTCGTGGCGCGCCCGGCCGTTGCGGGCTCGTTCACGTCAGAGCCGGATGCGTTTTCTGCTCGCTCGCTGAACCTGGTCGGCCAGGTCGCCCCAGCGGTCGCCGGCAGCGGAGCGCGCGGATGAGACCGCGGTCACCAGGCGTTTGCGGGTGCGCTTGCCGCTCTGCGGTGCGGAAAACAGGGCCACGGTCACGCCGATGATCGCGCCCAGAAACATGCCGGCGATGAAATTGACAGCGCCGGAATCGTCGTCATAGTACATGGCTGCTCCCGATGGATTGCTGGAACCTTGTATACCGTGCAATGGGCGTGCCTCGCATGCATTGCTGCTTGCGGGTGCACTTTGGCCCAGAATACATTTTTGCGCGTGACTGCGCCAACCCGTCAGACGTGCCCCCACGTGGTGGGCTGCAAGGTATCTGGCCGGTGCGCGTCGGCCGCCGCGAACCGGGCAACCGCGAGCGCGGGCGGCGTCCGGCCTCCGAGGTGGCACCGCTCCTGCACTGTCGCGTACGGCGGCCGTAACTGCAGCCGCGCGAACGCCTGATAGAGCGGACATGAGCGAGAACGCACCCGTGCCGGCCGTGGAGCCCGGCCGTATCCTGGTTGTGGACGATAACCAGGACAACATAGAGATCATTGCGACGCGACTGCGCTACCGCGGCTACGAGATCCTCGAGGCCGGGGATGGTGAGCAGGCGCTGGCCCTGGTCCGGGAGGCTGCGCCCGATCTCATCCTGCTCGATGTCATGCTTCCCGACATCGACGGTTACGAGATCTCCCGCCGGATCAAGGGCGCCGACGACCTGCCGTTCATCCCGATCATCCTCGTGACGGCACGGGATTCCACGCAGGACAAGGTGGCGGGGCTGGATGCTGGTGCCGATGATTATCTGACCAAGCCGATCAACTTCCCGGAGCTGGAGGCGCGCGTGCGCTCGATGCTGCGGATCAAGCGGCTTCAGGACGAACTCGAGGAGAAGAACAAGGAGCTGGAACGCCTGAGCATCAGCGATGGGCTCACCGGCCTGTTCAACCACCGGCACATTCACGGGCTGCTGGCCGAGGAATTCGAACGGGTGGCGCGGACGAACGACTGCATGTCGGTCGCGATGTTCGACCTGGACCATTTCAAGTCTGTCAATGACACCTACGGTCATCAGGCTGGCGACCGGGTGCTGGTCGAGCTGGCGGATATCCTGCGCGAGGTGGCCCGCGATGTCGACCGTCTGGGCCGGTACGGCGGCGAGGAGTTCATGGCGCTGCTGCCGGAAACCTGCATTGACGATGCTGCGGTCTTCGTCGAACGCGTGCGCCGTGAAGTCGCGCGCCGGCCTTTCGACGTGGGCGGCGATGACCCGCTCCACATGACGCTGTCGGCCGGCGTGGCCACGTATCCGCATGAAACGATTCGCGACGTAGAGTCGCTGGTCCGGCTGGCGGACCAGGCGCTTTACACGGCGAAGGAGACGGGTCGAAACCGTGTCGTCCGCTTCGATGAGGCCGTGCTCGAGACTGCGCAGCCCACTCAGACCTGAACTGCACAGAGACATCAGAACGTGAGCGATGCCGCCACACCGGACGAGCTGAGTCCGGCCCTGCTCCAGCGGGTGGAAGAGCTGCGACGCCGGCTGCATGAGGCGAATTACGAGTACTATGTGCTCGATTCGCCGACGCTCAGCGACGCTGAGTGGGACCGCATGCTGCGCGAGCTGAAGGAGATAGAGGCCGCGCACCCCGAGCTCGTCACACCCGACTCCCCCACGGTGCGTGTCGGCGCAGAGCCGGCGACGCAATTCCGCAAGGTCAGCCACATCGCGCCGATGCTGTCGCTCGACAATGCGTTCTCCTCCGATGAGCTGGTGGCGTGGGAGGACCGCAACGCGCGCATCGCGAGTGAAGTGCGCGAGTCGGGATACGTCGCCGAGCTGAAGATCGATGGGACGGCGGTCGCCCTTCGCTACGAGGGTGGCGTCCTCGTACGCGGCGCCACGCGCGGCAACGGTACCATCGGCGAGGAAATCACACAGAACATCCGCACCATCCGTGATGTCCCGCTGCGACTGCGCGTCACGACCAGTGTCCCGGAAGTCATGGAGATCCGCGGTGAAGTCTACATTCCGCTGTCCGGGTTCCGCGAGATGAATGAGCGGCGCGAGGAGGCCGGCGAGCCGCTCTTCGCGAATCCGCGCAATGCCGCGGCCGGTGCACTGCGGCAGCTGGATCCGCGCCAGACCGCCGAGCGGCCGCTGCGTTTCTTCGGGTTCCAGATCCAGCTGGATCCGGACCGGAACGACCGACTGCCGGTGAGCACGCAGCAGGACCTGCTGGCGTTGCTCCAGGACTGGGGCGTGCCGGTCAATCCCAACCGCACGGTGTGCGGCAGCATTCAAGATGTGATCGCGTACATCGAACAGGCGGGCGCGCTCCGCGAAGGACTCGATTACGGTATCGACGGTGTCGTCGTGAAGGTGGCGCCGCTCCATCTCTGGCCGGAGCTCGGCGTAGTCGGCGGCCGCGACCCGCGCTACTCCATCGCGTACAAGTTCCCGCCCGACCTTGCCATGACGCGGCTGCTCGCGATCGAGCTGAATGTGGGCCGCACCGGCTCGCTGAACCCATATGCTCGCCTGGAGCCGGTCGAGATCGGCGGCACGACGGTGAAGCTCGCGACACTGCATAACTTCGACGATATCGCGCGCAAGGATCTGCGCGCGGGCGACATGGTCGTGGTGACCCGTGCCGGCGATGTGATCCCGCAGGTGGTCGGTCCGGTCGTTGAACGACGGACCGGCGCGGAGGAGCCGTACGTGCCGCCCACGCGCTGTCCGACGTGCGGCACGGAGGTGGAGCGACCCGTGGGCGAGGTGATGGCATATTGTCCGAACAGCGCGTGTCCGGCACGGATCTACTGGGGTTTGGTCCACTTCGTATCGCAGGGTGCGATGGACATCCGCGGGCTGGGCGAGCGGACGGTCGCCCAGCTGCTGGAACAGGGCCTCGTTGCGGATCACGCCGATCTCTACGCGCTGACAGAGGAGCAGCTCACTCAGCTGGAAGGGTTCGGAACGGTGTCGGCCCACAATCTGGTGCAGGCGATCGCGACATCGAAGGAGCGCCCGCTGTCCCGCCTGCTGTTCGGCCTGGGAATCCGCCACGTGGGGACGCACGCCGCCCAGGTGCTGGCAAGGGAGTTCCGCACCATGGACACGCTGATGGCCGCCGAAGAGGCGGCCCTGGCGGCAGTTCACGGGATCGGGGCCACAACCGCCGAGGCAGTCCATGCGTTCATGTCGGAGCCGCGCAACCGCGAGCTCATCGCGCGGCTGGAGGCCGCCGGGCTGTCGATGGCGGAGGCGGTCGAGCGGGCCGAGCATTCAACGCTCGCAGGACGTACATTTGTGGTGACCGGCACGCACGGCATGAGCCGCAAGGAGATCACCAGTCTGATCGAGCGGCACGGCGGCCGGGTGACCGGAAGCGTTTCGCGCAGTACGGATTATCTGGTGGCGGGCGAGAATCCCGGCTCCAAGCTGGAGCGCGCCACAGAGCTGGGCGTGCGCGTCATCGATGAGCAGGAGCTGCTCGCGCTGGCCGCGTCCGGAGTGAACTGAACCCGTCGGGGGACCCATGGCTACATCGTCGCGCACACCCGAGCTCGCGCTGCCGGTCGCATCACTGGCTGCCATTCGCGACTCGCTCGTCTCGTCCGTCGGCCCGGAAGCCGCCGCGCTCGCCCTGCGCCAGGCCGGCCACGCCGCGGGCGACGCCCTCTACCGCATCCTCTCGGGCGGCGACGCGGACGCAATCACGTCCCTGCCCGCCGAGAAGTTCTGGGCCCAGCTGGCACGCCTCTTCTCCAGCCGTGGCTGGGGCCAGCTGACCTATTCACAGGTACACACCGGCGTTGGCTCGCTCGAGGCCGCCAACTGGGCCGAGGCACGCGCCGACTCGGACTCGGGCCAGCCATCCTGCCATTTCACCACCGGCGTCCTGGCCAATCTGCTCGGTCAGATCGCTGACGCAGAGGTGGCGGTGCTCGAGTCCGAGTGTGTTTCGCGCGGCGATCATCGCTGCCGGTTCCTGTTCGGCGGCGCCGACGCGGTATACGCGGTGTATGAGCGGATAGCGGCCGGCGACGAACCCGATGCTGCGCTGGCGCGTCTCGGCTGAGTGTCACGCATTATCGGTATCGACTACGGCGAGCGCCGCATCGGCATCGCTATCAGCGACCCCACAGCCACAATCGCTCAGCCTCTGACGGTACTCCGGCGACGGGCTGGCAAGCGACCGCCCGTACAGGCCATCGCCGACCTGATCACGCAGCACGGCGCCGAACACATTGTAGTCGGTCTCCCGCTGACTCTCGCCGGCGACGAGAACGACTGGACGCGCGAAGTGCGCGCGTTTGGCGTCAAACTCGCCGCGCGTGCCGGTACTGGCGTGAGTTTCGCAGACGAGCGCATGACTTCGGTCGCAGCGGAACGAGCCGTTCGGTCCCTCGGGCTGAAGCGTTCCGAGCGCGAACAGAAGGAGCGGATCGATGCAGCGGCCGCAGTGATCATTCTGCAGGCGCACCTGGACAGCATGAAGAGGCAGCAGTGAAGTCACCCCGAACTGCGTACAACACGAGATTAATCCACGGCGTGGCGATGGGTATGCTCGCACTCGCACTCGCCGCTTGCGGCGGCGAAGGCGAAGGCGAGCCGGTACGCGTTCACGTGCCGGCCGGCGCCTCATTCGGCCAGGTGACGGACTCGCTCGCGAACCGCGACATCATCAACACACCTGCGCTGTTCAAGCTGTATGCGCGATTCCGCTCGGCCACCGGCTCGGTCAAGCCCGGCACCTACGCGTTCCGGCGTGGCACCTCATGGGCGCAGATCCTGGCCGACCTGAGCGGCGGTCGCGTGCTGACCGCGCGCGTGGTGATCCCCGAAGCGTGGGACCTGCGGGGCATTGCACCGCGCATCGCCGCGGCCACGGGGATCGACGAAGACAGCATCATGTTCGCGCTCACGGACACCACCGCCGCGCGCAGATTCGGAGTCCCCGGCCCGACGCTGGAGGGATATCTCTATCCTGCGACGTATACGTTTCCACTCGCCGCACCACTCGACACGATTCTCGCGCAAATGGTGTCGACATACGAGCGGGTGTGGACGCCCGAGCGCCGCGCGCGCGCAGACTCCATCGGTCTCGATGAGCGCGAGGTCGTGACCCTGGCGAGCATCATCGAGAAGGAAGCCCGCCAGCGCGAGGAAATGCCGACCATCTCCGCAGTCTATCACAACAGACTGAAGCGCGGTCAGCGGCTCGAGGCCGACCCGACCGTGCAGTATGCGCTCGGCGAGCATCAGCAGCGTCTGCTTTACTCCCACATCGACAGCGTCGCTGGCAATCCCTACAACACGTACCGCCACGCGGGACTGCCGCCGGGACCGATCGGCTCCCCCAGCTCGATGGGTATTGACGCCGCGCTCTATCCGGCCGACGTGAACTACCTCTATTTCGTCGCGCGTCCCGATGGCTCGCACGTGTTCACCCGCACGTTCGCCGAGCACACCCGCGCCCGCGCCATGGTACGGCGACTCCAGCGCGAACAGGCTGCCCGGCAGACGGCACCGTCGAATGGATCGGAGGCCGCACCACCGGCCGACCCGTCCCAGCAGTGACGGCCGCGCCCGATCTCCGCCTCATCGTTATTACCGACCGGGGTCTCGCCGGCGAGCGCAGTGTTGTCGACATCGTCCGCGCGACACTGGCCGCCGGTGCACCGGCCATCCAGGTCAGGGACAAGGATGCGACGGCGCGCGAGCTGGCAGAGCTGACGCGACGGCTGCTCCCGCTCACCAAGGCGGCCGACGCTCTGCTCTTCGTCAATGACCGGCTCGATGTCGCTCTGGCCACCGGCGCCGACGGCGTGCACCTGGGCCCTGACGATATCCCGCTCAGCGCCGCTCGCCGCGTTGCCCCTGCGCCGTTCATCATCGGCTGCTCGACCGACGATCCGGTCCGCGCGCGGGAGCTCGAGCGCGATGGCGCCTCCTACATCGGCTGCGGCGCCGTGTTCGGCACGCTCACCAAGGACACGGGCGGCGAGCGGATCGGCATTCCCCGCCTGAACGAAGTCGCACGCGCGGTTGGCATCCCCGTCGTCGGCATCGGAGGCGTGAGCGCGGACAATATAGACCGGATCGTCGCGTCGGAGGCTGCAGGGGCGGCAGTGGTCGGTGCGGTCATGGCGGCGAGGGATCCGGGTGCAATCACGCTTCGGCTGCTTCAGGGGTGGGGGCAGGGGTGAGGGGCCGGGGCTTTCGGGCCAGTGGATGGCATCCTGGTCCGGGCATGGGAACGGCGGTGTCAGGTTGTCATGGGCGTGGGCAGGTGCACGGGCATGTGGAAGGCGCACGCACACGTTTACGGGCAGGGGCAGAGGCAGCCGCCCTTGCCCGTGATCCCTCACCTGCCCCGTTTGATCCGGGGGAGGGTCGCTCTGCGGAGGTCGGGATCACGGGCACGCTCTGCCCCTGATGCCTTCCTCCGCGCAGCGTACCTGCCCCGGCAGAAAACCGGGATCGGGATCAAGCGCGGCGCAGGCTGGCTGCCCGTGCCCGTGCACCTAAACGTGTGCGTGCGCCTTCCACATGCCCCTGCACCTGCCCGTGCCCGTGGCCCCTGACACCGCCGTTGCCGTTGAGGCCGGAGGGAACGCCGGATTGGCCAAGGATGGCACGGATGCAGCAACGCCCCGAGCGCGCTGTTGGGCGCAATCGGGGCGTTGCTGAAGAATAGGCCGGCGACGTCGTACTCTCCCACCGAGTCTCCTCGGCAGTACCATCCGCGCTGCGAGGCTTAACGACCGTGTTCGG
>DATHUY010000053.1 GCA_035461765.1 Longimicrobiales bacterium | reverse complement strand
GGAAGCCCACTAGAAGTACCCCTGCTTCTTGCGATCTTCCATGGCCGCGTCACTGCGCTTGTCGTCGCTGCGGCCGCCGCGCTCCGCCACACGTGCAGCCGAAACCTCGTCGATGATGTGCTCGAGCGTGCTAGCACTGCTCTCCCACACGCCGGTGCACGTCAGGTCACCGACGGTGCGGCAGCGCACGAGGAGTCGCTCGGCGCTCTCGCCTTCCATCAGCTGGTTGTTCTCGCCGATCGCGAGCAGGACGCCGTCGCGGCGCACCACCTCCCGCTCATGCGCGAAGTACAGGCTGGGCAGCGGAATGGACTCGGCGAGGATGTACTGCCAGACGTCCATCTCGGTCCAGTTCGACAGCGGGAACACGCGGAAGTGTTCGCCGGGAGCCTTCCGCCCGTTGAACAGGTTCCACAGCTCCGGCCGCTGGTTCTTGGGGTCCCACTGGCCGAAGCGGTCGCGGTGTGAGAAGAAGCGTTCCTTCGCGCGCGCCTTCTCCTCGTCGCGCCGGCCGCCGCCGAACGCCGCATCTACCTTGAGCTCGCGCAGCGCATCGAGAAGCGTGATGGTCTGAAGGCCGTTGCGGCTCGGATTCGGCCCCGCCTCCTCCTGCGCGCGACCCTGATCGATGGAGTCCTGTACGTAGCGCACGATCAGCTCGCAGCCGGCGTCGCGTGCGAGCTGGTCACGGAACTCGATCGTTTCGGGGAAATTGTGGCCCGTGTCGATGTGGAGCAGCGGGAACGGGAACCTGCCGGGCGCGAATGCCTTCTGCGCGAGTCGCACCATGACGATGGAGTCCTTCCCGCCGGAGAAGAGCAGGACGGGTCGCTCGAACTGCGCGGCGACTTCGCGCATGATGAAGATCGCCTCGCTCTCGAGTTGTGCGAGATGGCTGCGGCGATACGTTGACCTGACACCCGGTGAGTGCGGCATATCGACATCCGTCTGTGCTAACGGGGTACTCAAGTGACCTCCGGATCAGAACGGCCAGAACATCGGCACGAAGAAGATAACCGCCGTGACAACCGCTACCGTGAGCGGCAGCCCCAGGCGGGCGTAGTCGGTGAAGCGATAGCCGCCCAGTCCGTACACCATCGTGTTGGTCTGGTAGCCGATCGGTGTCAGAAACGATGCCGAGGCGGCGACCGTGATCGCGATCGCAAACGGTCTCGGATCCAGGCCGGAATCGAGCGCGATCGCAATCGCAATCGGGTAGATCAGCACGGCCGCCGCGTTGTTCGTGATGAGCTCCGTGAGCGTCACGGTGGCCAGGACGACGGCCGTGAGCAGCACGAGCGGGCCCCATGTCGCGAGCCCGCCGACGAGTACATCGGCCAGGACCGCGGCCAGACCGGACTGCTCGATCGCGGCGCCGATCCCGAACGATGCGGCAATGACCACCAGCACATCGAGATCTAGGGCGGCACGGGCCTCCGCCGGTGTCAGCACGCGCAACGCGACGATCAGCAGCGCGCCCAGGAGCGCCGTATGTACCATGGGCAGCAGGCCGGCCCCCGCGACGCCGACGATCGCGGCGGTGATCACGCCGACGGTGATCGCCTTGCGCGTGCTCACGGGCGGACTGCCGCCGAGATGCGATACCAGCAGGAACTCGTTGCCGTCACGCCAGCGGTTCGCGAACCCGCGGTCCGACAGCAGCAGGAGCGTGTCGCCCTCACGGAGCGTGACGGCGCCGAGCTTCTCGTTGACGCGCGCTCCGGCGCGATGGATCGCGACAACCGCTGCCTGGAACCGGTTGCGGAAATCCGCCTCGCGCAGCGTCTTGCCGGCCAGCGACGACGCGCCACTGACGACGACTTCGAAGAACGTATGGGTCTCGTCGTCCATGCCCGTCGTGTGCGGGCGTTCCGCTCCGACCAGCCCGCGCATCGCCTGGAGGTCACGCACCACATCGACGCGGCCGACGAATGTGAGCTGGTCACCGCCCAGCAGCACCGTGTCCGGTCGCGCGGGCGCGATCACCTCATCGCGGCGCCTCACTTCCGCCAGGAACACCCCCTCCAGGTGGCGCAGCGATCCCTCCTCCACCGTCACGCCGTCCAGCGGGCCGTGCGGCAGGACGGCCATCTGCACGACGAACTCGCGGAACTCCTCCTGGAAGTGCCGGCGTGCCGTGCGTCGCTCCGGCAGCAGCATGTGTGAGAACAGGACCAGGAAGATGATGCCCACGATGGCGACGGGCAGACCGATGCGCGTGATCTCGAACATCCCGATCGGCGCGTAGCCGCTCTGCTCGAGCAGTCCGGAAACTACCAGATTCGTCGACGTGCCGATTACGGTGATCGTGCCGCCGAGGATCGTCGCAAACGAGATCGGCATCAGAAACCGCGACGGCGAGATGCCGCGGCGCGCCGCCCAGTTCGTGACCTGCGGCGTCAGCATTGCGACGATCGGCGTGTTGTTCAGAAACGCCGACGCACCGGCCGTCGGCACGAGCAGGCGACCCAGCATGTTGCGGCTCGATCCGCCGTTTCCGAGCGTGGCATTGATCAGCGGCTGCAATGCGCCTGTCTTCTCGACGGCGCGTGCGACCACGAACAGTGCCGCGACCGTCATCGGCGCCGGATTCGCGAAACCTGCGAACGCGGAGGGCACGTCGATGACACCGATGATGAGCAGGGCGACGTTCGCGCCGAATACGGCCATCGCGGGTGCAATGCTGTCGCGGACCAGCAGCACGACCATGCCCGTCACGACGGCAATGGTCGCCCATGCGTGCCAGCTCAGACCGAACATCCCTGCGCTCACCAGCGTCAGCCCCCGCGCGCGACCAGTGCGGCGCTCACCACCGGCAGCACTGTCTCCAGCAGGCCCGGCGCGCACGCGAGGATGCCCTGCGGCTGATGCGGATCCGGCTTGTTGTAACGGAGCGGCTCGCCCCGACAGTCCGTCACGCTGCCGCCCGCTTCACGCAGCAGCACTTCCGGCGCGCATGTGTCCCACTCGCCCATGTACGGCACCGGGTGCGCGTACAGGTCGCATTCCCCCTCCGCGATCAGGGCGCACTTGATGCCGACGGACCCTGACGGGCGACGGTCCGTAACCGGCAGCGCCGCACACATCGATTCCACCGTCACATCCGCATGGGAGCGCGACGTGACGATGCGCAGCCGGTCTCCCTGGCGGGCTGCGCTCAACCGACGGCGTGCGCCGTCCACCTCGACCCAGGCGCCGTACCCTCGCCCGGCCGAATAGAGTCGGTCCGCGGCGGGCAGGTAGACCACGCCGACGACCGGCTCGCCAGCGACCACGAGCCCGATCATCACCGAGAACTCGCCGTTCTGCGCCAGGAACTCCTTCGTCCCGTCCAGCGGATCCACGACCCACAGGCGCGTTGCGCGCAGCCGCGCCGGACTGTCCACGCTCTCCTCACAGAGGATCGCGTCGTCCGGGAATGCTGCGCGGATGCGGTCGAGTATCGCCGCGGTGGCGGCGTGGTCCGCAGCCGTTACGGGCGATCCGCCGGCCTTGAGCGTCGCTTCCGTCGTGCCGTAATGCTCCAGGATCGCGCGACCCGCCGCGCGTGCCGCGTCCACGGCGCAGCGCAGCTCCTCGGTCGGACGCGCCGCAACCGGCTGCTCGATGTCGGACTGCATCATCCTCTGGTCTGGCAGTGAAATAAGTCGCCTGTCGCCCTCGGGCTTCGAGACGGAGGGCTGATGTGCAAGGGGAACGCCGCTCCGGAGATCATTGCACCGTGCGCGTCGTGTGGCACACACGCCGCAATCCAGCGCCGCACCGCTGACGTCGCATCGGTCTCAAGTTGCTGTCGGACCGAACAGTAGAGGATCGTACCGCTGAGAGTCGCGTCGCCGGATCGTAGCACAGGCTCCCCGTCGACAGCGGCCCCTCCTGAGTGAAACGATGCGTGGACGCAACATAATCGGCCGCGGTGTTGCACCGCCCAGCCCGTCAGGAGCTGATACGCGACGCAAGAAAAAGCGCCCGCGGCACTGGCCGCGGACGCCTTTTCAAACACTCCGGGGGGAGCGTCAGATTTCTTCGGTCAGCGCGTTGCGGCGCCGGCGTCGGGCCTGCGCGCCTCCCACACCGAGGAGACCGGAGCCGAGCAGGATCATCGTGATCGGCTCGGGCACGACCTCGGTCGGCGGGCCGGCACCGCAGCGCTCATCGATCTCGCTCGCCGGGTCCACAAGAGTGCCCGGGAGGTTGCTGTCCGGCTTGAGCGAACAGTTGTTCGGCCCGAAGCCCTGGACGTGCGAGCGGGCATGGAGATCGTTCATGTTATACGTCCCCAGGTTGCTGGACGTGAACGACAGCTCCACCCAGCCGGCGACAGGCAGCCCGTTGGTGATGCCCTGATCCGCGTTCGCGCCGACCACCACGTTGATGGGTCCGCCACCGGTGAGACCAGTGCCGCCGAGGCCCCAGGAGGCCGTGCTGGGCGAAATGGCGACGAAGCCGAGATTCTGAATGTTCAGCTCTGCCGCATTATTCGCGGTGTACAGGCCCGCCGCGGTCATGGCGCCCTGCTGGCCCGCTGCGGCATCCGTGCTGACGTAGGTCACCCGCAACGTGTAATTGTCGGTACCCGTCTCACGATTCAGTGTGAAATTCATGCACACCGACAGCGCGTTCGCAGTGCAGAAGTCCCATTCATGGAACTGCGCCCACTGCGCGGACGCGGGGGTCGCCGCGCCGAGCACTGCCGTTATTCCCGCAAACATCATGATTTTACGCATTTACTGCTCTCCGTGAAAACCGTCTTGCCTGCCTCATGGCGACGAATGCCGCCCACATGTACAACAGACCGAAACCCAATCCCGAGAGGGTCGTCCGAGCGATCGTCTGCTGGATCGCACTGTCCGCCGCTTCGGGCGTCGCCCTCATCGCCATCGGCGCCACCGACCAGAACAGCGCCAGCGCCGCGAACACCACGAGTCCCAGCAGCACGAACACGATGCTGAGCCCGATCAAACCCCGCCTGCTGCCGGTCGCGAATGCGGCCGCGATCAGCGCTGCGAGTCCCACCGTGGGAAGCGGCAGGGCTCCGATCATCTGGGCCGATGCCCCGTATTCCCATTCGGGCGAGCCGAACCCCGTCGCCGGGAAGAAGTACAGCGCCAGCTGCCCCAGCCCGATCGCGGCCATGAAGAACCCGAACCAGCCCAGACTGCGCCAGCCCGCATCTGCCGAGGCCACATTTGCAGGTCCTCTCGAGGACCCCTTCAGGATCGTGCTGCTCATCTCACCTTGCGAAAGTGGACGCTCGCGAGGTCGAGCAGTCGCCCACGAACTCTACCCGTATTATTCGACGACATCTGTCTTTGCACATGGCGGGCCACATACCTGGCACGACCCTCGACATGCGATACATCCTGTTATACAGTCGATAAATAGGTGCAATCCAGCATCGCCTCGTGAACAAGTGTAGTGCGAGGCCAACGCTTGGTGTGGATCCACCGCGGCAGGAAGTAGACATCAGTTTACCGCCGCCTGCGTCAGCTGGCTCAATTTACCGCTACCTCGTTGACGGCCCTCGGTTTGAGCTGCCACACGGTGCCCGTTGTCTTCGGCACCAGGACACCCCGGGCGCGGATGCTGTCGCCGACCTGATACGCGGCGCTGTTGAATCCCACCGCCGCATCGAGCACCACCTCGAGGGTGCCGGTCCCGTCCGTGATGGCCAGGAGGATGTCGCTGCCCACGGTGACGGCGGCCACGATGGTTCCGGAAACCGCCACCTGGCCGGCGTCCCGGGTGCCGCCCTGGGCGGAAGCGGCCGTGGCGGTGGAGACTGAATCCGGGGCGGGGAGTGTTCCCACGCTCACCTGCGAGACCGATGACGCTCTCATGATCGGGGTGCCGTTGAGGACACCGGCCGTGCCGAGGATCGTGACGGCGTACCCGGCCAGGATCGGGGGCGCGCCGGGGACCGTGGTGAAGCGGATGGCCCCGGAAGCATCCTGCACGTGCACGGTGCTGTCGCCAAACGTGTTCGTGCCGTTGAGCGCCATCCCCGCGACGTACGCGGTCTGACCGGGCTGGAGCGCGCGCGCGCCCGCGACGGTGACGGTCGGGTAGAACGCGGTGGCGTCATCGCGGCTGCGTGGCTTGAGCTGCCAGGTCCCGGTTCCGGTCGGGACGAGCACGCCCGATGCGCGCAGCAGTGCACCGGGCTGGTACGGCCCCGGGTTGAAGGCGATGTCCCTGTCGAAGAGGACCTGCACGGCGCCGGAGCCGTCATTGACGGTGAGGATGACATCGCCGCTCGGGAGGTTCTGCGTGCCCGTGATGGACCCGCCGATGCGGACCTGGCCCGCATCGCGAACGCCGCCCTGCGCGGAAGCGGCGGTGGAGGTGGACACCGAATCGAGAGCCGGCAGTCCGACCGCGGCGCTCAGGAGGGCAACGGTAGCATTCGAGAGCACGGGCTGACCGTTGCGCGTGGCCACGGTACCGCTGAGTCGGATCGAGTCACCGGGGCCGACGAAGCCCAGCACCCTGACGCCCCGGATCGCGCCCGTCGCGTCGGCGATATGTACGGTGGAGTCGGCGAACGCGAACCAGCCGTTCAGAGCAATCCCTTCGACGACGACCCGCAGACCCGCAGTGGTGGCGCGCGCGGCGGCGATGGTCATGCTGGGGAACGTGACGGAGGCCTCCGTGCGGTGGCGGGGCTTCAGCTGCCAGCCGCCCGCAGTATCCGGCACCAGCACGCCGGAGCCATGAAATCTGGCGCCGGGCACCCAGGGGCCGGCGTCGAACTGCACATTGCGGTCGAGGACCACCTCGAGGCGGCCGGATCCGTCGTCGACGCCCAGCACCCGGTCACCCGCGACCGAAGTGGTGTCGAGGATCGTCGCGCCCGCGATGCGGACCTGACCATCGGCGCGAGCGCCGCCATCGGCCGTTGCGGCAACGCCGGTTCCCACGGAGTCGGGCGCGGGAACGCCGACGGCCGGGGACAGCAGGCGCACGGAGGCATCGGCCAGGACGGCCTGCCCGTTGTCGAGCGCGGTGGTGCCGAAGATCCGGATGCTGTCACCCGCCTGGAGCGGTGAGGGCGATGTGCGCACAGCGCGGATGGATCCGGACGCGTCGCGCAGGTGCACGGTCGAATCGGCAAACGCGGTCCAGGTGTTGAGCGCGATGCCCGTGACCATGACGCGGCGGCCGGCAGGCAGAGCGCGGGCGGCGGCCACGGTGACCGTGGGATACCCGAGCGGAATCACGCGCACGACCGTGTCCGCCGCCGTCACGGAGAAGGTGGCATTGCTTATGGCAAGCACCTCGACCGTATCGCCGAGCGTCGCGCCGCGCCGGGCGACGAGCCGATACTGCCCGATCGCCACCCGATCGATCAGGAAGGAGCCATCCGCTTCCGTGATCGCCGTTTCCATGGTGTCACCGGTCGCCTCCAGGAGCAGGCCGACAACGACGCCGCCCGCGGGAGCGTCACCGGCGGTGAATGCGCCATTGAGGTCACGGTCGATGAACGCGCCGCCGGCCACCGCGCCGGTGCGTTCGTCGATCGACGTCGGATCACCGTCTTTGCAGGCGGCGAGGGCGGTAAGAGCCACCACGGACAGCAGGGACAGCACTTTGCTACGCATTCGATTACCAGTTCAGCGAAAGACCGAGACGAAGCCGGCGGCCGGAATGGCGCCGCGCGAGCGGCTTGCCGAATTCGGAGTTGACGAGCAACGGAACGTCGACGGTACGGGCGACGGGATCGGACGTGAGGGTGCCGGCCGGGTCGATGAGGTAGAGAGCAGCATCCGGCTGCTCATGCCAGCTGTCGAACACGTTGAATGCATCGAGCGTGATCGCGGCCGCGGCTCCGCCCCACCGGAGCACCGTGAGAGCCGCACCGATATCGAGTGCGTGGACGGCCGCTGCACGGCATGAGTTGCGTTCCACGAACGCGTCCTCGGCGTCGCGCAGACAGTCCCACTCGCCGATGATGTCCGACATCCCGGCGAGGGCCCCATCCACGAACGCCGGATCGGTCCCCGAGCCTCCCGCATCGGCGTCGACACCCGGGCGGAAGCCGGGCGTGAACGGGCGCCCGCTCTGAAACCGGTAAGCGCCGGAGACCTGCACGCCGAACGGAGCCTCGAGCACGACAGCCGCCGTGCCACGGTGCGGCACATCGAAATCGGACGTGCCTTCCTCCCAGTCCGGGTCACCACCGACGGCGGGGGCACCGGAGTGGCCCCAGCGGCCCCGCGCAGCGTCGACCCAGTTGTCGGTCGTGCGTCCGAACGTGTAGCGCAGCAGGAAGCCATACCCGTCCATCAATTCGCGGTCGACGCCGATCGTGACCCCGATGTATTCCGACCAGCCGTCGTCGCTGATGAGCGCGACCTCATCGTAGACCGGGAACCGGCGGCCGGATGCGGGCGCGGCGGCCAGCAGTGCGCCGTGCTGTTCCAGCACGCCGTACACTTCCCTTCCGTACTGGTCCCGCGCGCCGGGCAGCGGCAGGAGATTCAGATCGCTCTGTCTCGGCAGGTTCTCCGTGCGACGCGCGACCGCCGATACCGAAAGGGACGTACCGGCCGCGAGCCGGCGGGTCACACCCGCGCCCAGTCGTGCCGTGCGCGGCGCATCGAAGTCGGAGGAGAGCATGGTGAGCCGTGGCGCGGTCA
Organism: Longimicrobiales bacterium; assembly: GCA_035461765.1. Lineage (GTDB taxonomy): Bacteria > Gemmatimonadota > Gemmatimonadetes > Longimicrobiales > RSA9 > SH-MAG3. The sequence goes on along the minus strand of DATHUY010000053.1, from coordinate 60,953 downwards.
CGCCCGCGGAATCATCCGGCCAGCTCAGCGAGCCGTTCACGCGCCGCATGAGCGCGCTGCCATCATCGACCTGCCACTGCGCGAGCAGCTGCGGGTCCACACGATCGTAGTACAGCCCGCCACCCGCCTCGACCACCCAGTCGCGCGATCCGTTCACGTCCCATGTGATGCCGGCGCGTGGACTGATGCGGAGGCTCGTGCTCCCGATGTCATTGTTCGCGAGGCCCGTGAGCTGGAACCACTCATCGTCCCGGTTCACGTCCGACTCGGGCAGCGATTCGCGATCGACGCGCACGCCGAGCATCACCTCGAGACCGGAGAGTGCACGCCACCGGTCCTGCGCGAACACCGACAGTGTCGGTGAGGTCCATTCCGCGAGCGGCGCGCCGCCCTCCGCGCGCATGAAGACGCCCGAGTCAGCTGCGAAATCGGATACGTCGCCGAACAGGTACGCGCCGTCCGCGTTCTCCCGGTGCTCGTAGCTGTACATGCCCAGAGCCGCCGCGGCGCCCACCTCGAACGTATGCGCACCGGATGCCACACGGACGGCATCACTGACGTGGACGATCAGGTCTTCCGCCGAGGACAGCGATGCCGTCGCGGCCCCGAACGCGAGGTCGTCGGAAACGAGTCGGGTGGGGATGCCCTGATCGAGAGCAGGCCGTTCGCGCGCACTGCGCGTGGCGGCCACGCGCAGCTCGTTGACGACGGAGGCGCCGAACGCCGATCTCAGCGCGGCGCCCGCGACGAGATCGCTGCCCTGCCAGGCCAGCCGGCTCCCCCGTTCGTCCACTGTTTCGGCGTCCGGCTGCGCGGCGAAATGCGCGCTCAGCTCGACGCGGTGGCTGCGACCGACGGACCAGTCGGCGCGTGCGAACGCCGACGCCGCATTGCTGCTCAGTACGGCCGGCCTGCGGTACGACTCCAGATCGAGCTCCGGATCGGCCTCTGCCAGCGTGGCCGCTGCCTCGGTGTCGGCCCACGCCGCGGAGACCGGCGTCTCCAGCCGTCGCGCTTCGATGCCCAGACTGAACTGGTTCCCGTCGGCGAAGAACGGTCCCCGCACGACGACGCCTCCCTGAACGTCGGTATGTGACAGGGGTCCGGCGTCGATGCCCGAAGGCAGCGCGTCGCCGGACCAGAACGCGGCGGCGTGCACCGCTGCGGCTGAGGCGCCGTGGCGCGACTGTGTGCTCAGATAGGAGGCTGCCGCGCCACTCCAGTCGACGTCCACACCGTTCGTCACCAGCTCGGCGGATTCGATGCCGGTCAGGGTGAAGGCGGATCCCGCATCAGGAAGCTGCGGGTGCGCGGCGGGGCGGAACGGAATGCCATCGATCCGGAGGACGGACAGGCTCGCGGGCAGCCCTTCCGCGATCCAGCGGTCATCCGCGATCGAGGACATGCGCAGGAGATCGGCCGGCTCGCGCGTCGCGGACGGCACGGACCGGACGGCAAACGACGGCAGCCACTGGCTTCCGCCATACAACGTGGCCGGCTGCACCGCACCCTGGTGCGGAACGACGCGGGGCTGGACGTCTGCCGGTGCCGCCGCCGGCAGCCGGACCTCGACCTGGCGCGTCCGACCCGGGCGCACCTGAATACCTGTGACCAGTCCCGGAGCATATCCGATCTGCTCGACACGAAGCTGATACAGGCCGGGCGCCAGGTAGCCGAACGAGAACACACCGCGCCGACCACTGTCGGTCTCTTTCTCGAGGCCGGACGCGTCACGAATCGTCACTATGGCGTCCAGAACAGGTGCCCCCGAAGCATCCACGACGCGACCGTCCACGGCTCCCGTCGTCGCCGTCTGGGCCTGGAGCGGCGCGCAGACGAGCACCGTCAGGACCACGGCAAGCAGACCAGGGCGGGGCGCACTTCGCCAGTGTGGCAGCATGTATGTGTTCCTCGTGGGTCGGGACGGTTCGATATCCGACTTGTTCGCTGGCCGCGGGTGGCGCAGGTCGCGTGCCCTGTCCCGCCTGCCTGACGCAAGGCGCGACACACGTTGTCGCGCAGCAGGTTACGACGGCTGGAACTATCTGCCGACACGCCACCCGACCGCGCCGGTGTTGCGGAAGCACAACATAGGAGGGCATGCGAGCATCCCGGTCCGCCCAGCTCGCGGAATCAGCGTTCCCGCGCCACCGCCGGTTGATATGGCGCCTGCGTATGTGCATCGTTCATTGACTGGGCAGCGACCAACGGCGGCCGCTGCGCTTTCCCGGGATGAACAGGATATGTCATTGATGACCAGGCGCGTCCGGCTGCTCGCAGGCGTGGCGCGCCGGCTGGCGCGGCAATTACGTCACACGCCTGACCGGCTGCTTCACCGCGTCCGTCAGCGGCACCTGGTCCGACACCTCCGGTCCCGGCCGGCGCGAACGGTGCTGGTCATGTGCCTGGGCAACATCTGCCGAAGCCCCTTCGCGGCGGAAGTGCTGCGCCAGCGCTCGAACGGTGCGGACCTGATCATCCACTCCGCCGGATTCATCGGTCCGGACCGCGCCTCGCCTGACACCGCCCAGCGCGCCGCCCGGCGACGCGGCATTGACCTGTCCACACACCGATCCCAACTCGTGAGCCCGGCCCTGATCGAGAGTGCCGATCTGATCGTCGTCATGGACCGGGCCCAGGGGCGCAAGCTGCTCGAGCGTTTCGATCGCCGCGCAGGCGTGCTGGTACTCGGCGACCTCGATCCCCAGCCGATCGACACACGCACCATCCGCGATCCGTACAGCCATGGCGACGCCGTCTTCGATGAGGTCTACGAACGGATCGAGCGGTGCATCGATACGTTGCTGTCGACGATGCAACACCCGCGATAGGGAACACCCTCCGACTGTGGCGCCCACGCTACACCACCCGCGCCGCCCGGCCGCGTGTCAAGCCGGGTGATTTCGTTGTCGCACAAGAATTCGTGCGGACTGCCCGCGCGGGCGTCGACTTTGCATTTCGGGTCGGCGAATCGTGCTGATCAGCGCGAACGTCAACCTGTAACACGACATGGAGCTGGTGGCGGTTCATCACTTCACGATCGACGTGGAAGAGCATTTCCAGGTCACGGCGCTGGAGCGGGCGGTCCCGCGCACGGGCTGGGCCGACCAGCCGAGCCGCGTTGCGGGGAGCACGCGTGCGCTGTTGAGCCTGATGGCGCGACATGGCGCGCGCGGCACTTTTTTTATACTGGGCTGGGTCGCCGAGCGGCAGCCGGAGCTGGTGCGGGAGGTGGCGTCGGGAGGCCACGAGATCGCCTCGCACGGTTGGGATCACGCCCGCGTACCGACACAGACACCTGAGCAGTTCCGGCAGTCGATCCGGCGGACGCGTGCGCTGCTCGAGGACCTGACGGGACAGCAGGTGTATGGCTTCCGGGCCCCGAGCTTTTCGATCATCCCGGGAACCGAGTGGGCGCTGGACATCCTGATTGAAGAGGGGCATCGCTACGATTCGAGTCTGTTCCCGATCCGGCGCCGGGGGTACGGCTACCCGTCGGCAGCGCGGGACACGCACTGGATCGAACGCCCGAGCGGCCGGCTGGCGGAGGTCCCTCCGGCCACGGTGCGGGTGGGAAGCACGAACCTGCCGGCGGGAGGCGGAGGCTATTTCCGGCTGCTGCCGTATGCACTGACGCAGGCGGCGTTCACGCAGGCGGAGCAGCGGAACGCCCCGGCTACATTCTACATCCATCCATGGGAGCTCGACGTCGACCAGCCGCGCGTGAAGGTGCCGCCGCTCACGCGGGTTCGCCACTATGGCGGGCTGCGTCGGACGGCGCCGCGGCTCGAACGTCTGCTCGGAACCTACAGATTTCAGCCGATCGCGGAAACGCTCGATCTGCTGGCGCCTGCAACGCAGTAGCCATGAGCACCGTCACCACCCACCCTGTACAGTTGCGGGTCGCGCGCGCGGACCGCGACGACACGCACTGGGACGCGTTCGTCCGGGAAGCGCCGGAGAGTACGTTCTGTCAGCTTTCCGGCTGGCGCGGCATTGTCGAAGACGTGCTCGGCCGTGAGTACCTGCCGCTTGTAGCCGTGACCATGGACGGGGCCTGGCAGGGCGTCCTGCCTCTCGTACGGGTCCGCACACCGCTGCTCGGCCACTCGCTGATCTCCATGCCCTACGTCAACTATGGCGGTCCGCTCGGAACGCCGGCGGCCCAGCGCGTCCTCATGGACGCCGCGGTGGCGGAGGCGCAGCGGTCGGGCGCCGGCGTACTCCAGGTCCGATGCCGCCCTCCGCTGCCGAGCCGTGCGGCGGCGGATGAGAAGAAGGTGATGGTTCTGCTCGACCTGCCGGACACGCCGGAGGCGCTGTGGTCGCAGTTCCCGAGCAAGGTGCGCAGCCAGATCCGGCGGCCGCAGAAGGAAGGCATGACGTTCCGGGTCGGACCGGACCAGCTGGATGCGTTCTATACCGTGTTCGCGCGCAACATGCGGGACCTGGGCACGCCGGTGTACTCGCGCCGCTTCTTCGAGGCCGTGGCCGCGACGTTCCCGGAGGTCGTGTTCGGCGCCATCTATCACCAGGGACGCCCGATCGGAGCGGCCGCCGGCTTCATATGGAAGGGCGAGTTCGAGATCACCTGGGCATCGTGCATCCGCGACTACAACCGGCTCGCTCCGAACATGCTCCTGTACTGGAGCTTCATGGAGGAGATGATCGGGCGCGGTGTGCGCGTCTTCAATTTCGGACGCAGCACGCCCGGCGCGAGCACGCACCGCTTCAAGAAACAATGGGGCGGCCGCGACGTTCCGCTCCGCTGGCTCGAGTGGACGGCCCGGCCGCGCACGTCCTCATCACCGTCACGCCTCGTGCGCGCGGCCTCCTCCGCCTGGCAGCGCCTTCCGCTCCCCGTCGCCAACCGGATCGGTCCTCCGCTCGCCAGCCGACTCCCCTGGTGGTGATTCCGACGCTCACGGCCGGACAGCGGGAGCTCGACGCGGAGGCCGGCTCGCATGGCTGGCGCCATCAGCTGCCCGTGTATGCGCCTCTGTCACCGGGCGCGCTCGCCCGCGCCGTCGGCTCCGCCGTCATCCCCGGCGCGGACCCGCGCGCCCGGCTTCGGTCGCTGCTGGTCCGTGACTTCCACGCCGACGGCGCGCTCCTCACCGACAGCGGCACGCATGCGCTTCAGCTCGCGATCCGCACGGCCCTGGCTGCGACGGGTGCGCGCCGGATCGTCGCGCTCCCGGCCTTCACGTGCTACGACGTCGCAACGGCCGCCGTCGGCGCGGAGGCCACAGTCGCCCTGTACGACATCGATCCCGCGACGCTCGCGCCCGATCCCGCCTCACTGGAAGCGGCACTGAAAAACGGCGCAGGCGTGGTCGTGGTGTCGCCGCTCTACGGCGTCCCCGTGGACTGGGACGCCATAGAAATGCTCGCCCGCCCCTATGGCGCGCTGGTCATCGAGGACGCCGCGCAGGGCCATGGCGCCACGTGGGGCGACCGGCCGCTCGGTGCGCACGGTCGACTGAGCGTGCTCAGCTTCGGCCGGGGCAAGGGGTGGACGGGGGGCGCCGGCGGTGCCCTCCTGTGGCGCGGCGACGGAGCGCCGCCTGTTGCGGATCTGCCTCCGAACGGAGCGCTCTCCACGGCCCGCACGCTCGTCGCGGCGACCGCGCAGTGGGCCCTCGGACGGCCTTCGCTCTATCATTTTCCCGCATCACTGCCATGGCTCGAATTGGGCGAAACCCACTATCGAGAGCCGTCCCCGGCCTGCGGTCCCGGGCGCAGCGTGGCCGCGCTGGTGCTGGCTACACGCGAGGCCGCTCGGCGCGAAGCGGCTGCCCGCCGGGAACGCGCAGCCTCGATCATCGACCGTCTCGGCGCGGACGTGGTCACGATCCGCATACCGGCTGGCGGCGACGCCGGATACCTGCGTCTGCCCGTGCGGATACCCGGACGCGCCGCCGCCCTCGTGCGGCAGCTCCACCAGCTGGGCGTCGCACCTTCCTATCCCACGACGCTCGCCGAGCTTCCGGCCATACGCGCCAGACTGGCCGCCGGAAACCCTGCCGGAACAGCCGGCGCAGATGCGCTCGTTCGCGATCTCCTCACGCTCCCGACCCACAGCCGGCTGCGCGACGGCGAGCTCCGCAGCATCACGTCGGCAATCCGGACCTGAGCGAAGTGATGCACTGCAACCGCACAACGCCCTGTTGTGCGTACGCAACAGAAGCCGCGAACGGGTAGGATCTCCCGATCGCGACCGCCGCGGCAGGAGCGCAGCCCTGACAGGGAATTTCAGCCACCGGCGCGCACATCTCGCGTATTCCACAGACGCCGCCGGACACCCTGCACATGGCACATCTCCTGCTCCCCTCGGCGTTCCGGCGCGACTCTGTTCAGCGCTCCAGCACATCGATTCAGCTACACGACCGTGTCCCCGTCCGGTAGACGGGGCGCGACCTGCGAACACGCTGTCATGAGGACGTGCGCGATGAACGCGATTCACCTCTATCCCGTCCGGGGCTGGTGACAGCGGTGAGTCTTACGGGTGCAACCGTGCCCCGGGTCGGTCAGAGCCATGCGGCCGGAGCGGCCGCTGCGGCGGACGACGACGGTGGCCGCGCGCTGCGCTTCTGCATGGTCACGACGTTCTATCCGCCGTACAACTTCGGCGGCGACGGCATCGGGATCCAGCGGCTCTCGCAGGCACTGGTCCGGCGCGGACACCACGTCACGGTGATCCATGACGAGGATTCGTATCTGATGCTGAACGGCGGCCGGGAACCGGCCGCGGCAGGGGCTGACGACGGTGTCGAGGTGGTGGGTCTGCGCAGCCGGATGGGACGCCTGACCCAGCTCCTCACGCACCAGACCGGGCGGCCGGTGGTGCACGGAGCGGCGATCCGTCGCCTCATCGACAACGGGCGTTTCGACGTCATCAACTTTCATAACATCTCGCTGGTGGGCGGTCCGGGAGTGCTGTCGGCCGGCAGCGGGTTGAAGGTGATGACGGCGCATGAGCACTGGCTGGTGTGTCCGTCGCACGTACTGTGGCGCCACGACCGGGAACCATGCACGGGTCGAGAGTGCACGCGTTGCGTACTCGCGTACCGGCGCCCGCCGCAGCTGTGGCGCTACACGGGCTACCTGGAACGGCAGCTCGAGCAGGTGGACCTGTTCATTGCGAAGAGCGAGTTCAGCCGGGACAAGCATCGCGAGTTCGGCTTCACAAGACCGATGGCGGTGAAGCCATACTTCCTGCCGGACGACGCGGCAGAGCGGCCGGCGCCATCTGCATCGCCGCATGGCCGGCCGTTCTACCTGTTCGTGGGACGCCTGGAGAAGATCAAGGGACTCGAGGACGTGATCGATGCGTTCCGCCGCTTCGATGGCGCGGACCTGCTGGTCGCGGGCACGGGGACTCATGAGGCAGCGCTTCGTGAACGCGCCGCCGGCATGGACAACGTGCAGTTCCTCGGGCGGCTGAACGCGGAGGAGCTGGCCGCACATTATGCCCACGCGCTGGCTCTGGTGGTGCCATCCGTCGGCTTCGAGACGTTCGGCATCATCCTGATCGAGGCGTTCCGGTCGGGGCTGCCGGTGATCGCCCGGCGGATGGGTCCGTTCCCGGAGATCGTGGAGCGTGCGCAGGGAGGGCTGCTGTTCAGCAGCGGCGATGAGCTGGTGGCAGCGCTGCATGCGCTCGCGCACGACCGGCCGTACCGCGAAAAGCTGGCGGCCAGTGGGAAGGCCGCTTTCCGGGAGCACTGGTCGGAGTCGGTCGTCGTACCGCATTACCTGCGATTGCTGGAAACAGCCGCCGAGCGAAAGGGCCTCACCCGAACCGCCCGGCTACTCTCGAACGAGGTCATGTCATGAAGGTGTTCATCACAGGTGGTGCGGGGTTCATCGGGTCGCACCTGGCGGAGTGTCTGCTGACGAACGGCCACCAGGTCATGCTCCTCGACGACCTGTCGACGGGACAGATGTCGAACATCGATCACCTCATCGGCCGGCCCGGGTTCGACTACCGGATCGGCAGCGTGATGAACGCCCCGCTCGTCAGTGAGCTCGTGGATCGCTGCGACGCGACGGTGCACATGGCGGCCGCGGTCGGCGTGCGGCTCATCGTGGAGCAGCCGGTCCACACGATCGAGACGAACGTCCACGGCACGGAGGTGGTACTGGCAGCGGCGGCGCGCAAGGCGAAGCCGGTGCTGGTGGCTTCGACTTCCGAAGTGTACGGCAAGAGCGAGCGCTTCCCGTTCTCCGAGGATGACGATCTGGTGCTCGGCTCCACCACGCACTCCCGCTGGGCGTATGCCTGCTCGAAGGCGCTCGACGAGTGGCTGGCTCTCGCCTACTACCGCGAGAAGGGCCTGCCCGTCATCATCGCGCGCTTCTTCAATACGGTCGGCCCGCGTCAGACAGGTCGCTACGGGATGGTGCTGCCGAACTTCGTGCGCTGCGCCATCAGCGGCCGGCCCATCACGGTGTTCGGCACCGGCGATCAGTCGCGCTGCTTCGCTCACGTGACGGATGTCGCGGAGTCCGTCTACCGACTGATCTCGACACGCGCCGCGTATGGGCAGGTGTTCAACATCGGCAACGACGAGGAAGTCTCGATCAACCAGCTGGCGGAACGCGTGCGCGCCGCAGCCGGCAGCTCATCGGAAATCGTGCATGTGCCATACGAGGAAGCGTATGCCGAGGGCTTCGAGGACATGGCGCGCCGGGTGCCGGACGTCGGCAAGCTGGAGCGGACGATCGGGTTCCGCCCGCGCCTGCCGCTCGACAGGATCATCGAGGACGTGCTTCAGTACGAGCGAGCCACTGCCGAGCTGCAGCTCGCGTGAGTTTTCGCTCGCATCACGGGACGACGCCAATGGCTGCAGAACAGCAGATCGTGCCTGACCTCTCGCTGGTCATGCCGTGCTATAATGAGGAGGAATCGGTCGCCATCACGGTGCGCCGACTGATATCCGTGTTCCAGGCCGCCGGCCATTCGATCGAGATCATTGCGGTAGATAACGGCTCGCGCGACAGGACCGGCGACATCCTGAAGCAGCTGGCAGGAGAACACGACAGCGTTCGGCCGTGCACTGTCGAAGTGAACCAGGGCTATGGGCACGGCATTCTGAGCGGTATCCCGCTGGCGCGCGGCCGCTGGATCGGCTTCATTCCTGCCGACGGTCAGATCGATGCCGAGGATGTCGCTCGGCTGTACGCGGCCGCTGCTGAGTCGAACGGGCAGGTACTGGCGAAGGCCCGCCGGCGCTTCCGGATGGACGGCCTGCCACGCAAGATCATCTCGGTCGTTTACAACCTGCTGATCCGCATGCTCTGGCCGCGCCTCGACTCGCTCGACATCAATGGCACGCCCAAAATCCTGCAGCGCGATGCAGTGCTCGCCATGCGCCTGGAATCTCGCAACTGGTTTCTCGACCCGGAGATCATGCTGAAGGCGCACGCCATGGGCCTGCGCGTGCTCGAATACAATGTGTTCGCGCGCATGCGCGGCAGTGGCGCGTCGCACGTGCGCGCGAGCACGTGCTGGGAATTCTTTCGCAACCTGCTGATCTTCCGATTCGGCGGACCACTGCGCGAATGGAAGCGCAGTCTCTCCTACACAGGGGGTCAGCAGCGTCCCTCTCCGACAGCACACGGACCGGCGTCGCACGAACTCACGGAGTCGGCTCGCGTCGCCACTGTTGCAGAGGACACCCCCAGATGAGTACCGCTACGACCAGGACGCATGCCGACGCGCGACCGGTGCACACCGTGCGACGCGATTGCCGCGCATGTGGCGGAAACAGGCTGGAGCGCTTCCTGGACCTCGGCGATCAGCCGCTCGCGAACGCATTCCCGCGCAGCCCGGCCGAGTTCGTTGACGAACCGGTTTTTCCACTGGCCGTCTACTTCTGCCACGACTGCACTCTGGTGCAGCTCATTGATGTGATCGACCCGGAAGTCCTGTTCCGTGATTACATCTATGTCTCCGGCACATCTACTACGATCGCAGCTCACAACATCGAGTATGCGCAAACCGTGGTCGACCTTCTGGAAGCAACAGCCGACGATCTGATCGTGGAGGTTGCGAGTAACGATGGCAGCCTGCTGCGCCGCTTCGCCGACCACGGAGTACGTACGCTCGGCGTGGAACCCGCATCCAATATTGCGGCATTGGCGGAAGCCTCCGGCATCACGACGATCAACGAGTTCTTTGACCTGCCAACCGCACTTGCGCTGCGCAGCCGTCATGGACCGGCACGTGCCGTGATCGCGAACAACGTCCTCGCCCATGTAGATGACACACGCGGGTTCCTCGCGGGATTCCGTGCCCTGCTGTCGGATGATGGGCTGGCCGTGATCGAAGTCCCTTACCTCGGTGAGCTACTCGATCGCCTCGAGTACGACACCGTCTACCACGAGCACCTGTGCTATTTTTCCGTCACTGCGCTCGCCCGTCTCTGTGATGAGGTCGGCCTTCGCATCGTGCGCATTGACCGCGTGCCGATCCATGGTGGCTCCGTGCGCATGTACGCGATGCGGGCCCCGGATGCGGGGCGCCACGAGCCACAGATCCTGGCACTCCTCGATCAGGAACGCGAGAGCGGCGTCACCAGCTTCGAAAATTACCGTCAGCTCGCGGAGCAGGTTGCAGCGAATCGCACCGCCCTCGTCACGTTGCTCCGGCAGTTGCGCAGCGAGGGGCACACCATCGCTGCCTACGGCGCGCCGGCGAAGGGCAATACACTGCTCAATTATTGTGGCATTGATGACGATCTGGTGGCGTTCACCGTCGATCGCAACCCGCTGAAAGTCGGCCGCTTTACGCCGGGCATGCACTTGCCTGTCCTGCCCGCCGACGCTCTACTTGACCGGCGCCCCGACTACGTGCTGATCCTCGCCTGGAACTTCGCGGAGGAGATCATGGAACAGCAGCGCTCGTACCGCGAGGCAGGCGGCCGCTTCATCCTGCCGATTCCCCAACCCAGAATCGTGTGACATGAAGGTCATCATCCTGGCCGGCGGACGCGGCACCCGTATCGCGGAAGAGACGCAGGTCCGACCGAAGCCAATGGTGGAGATCGGCGGCAAGCCTCTCCTGTGGCATATCATGAGCATCTACGCCAGCCACGGATTCAAGGAGTTTTTCGTGGCGTGCGGCTACCGCGGCGAGATGATCAAGGAGTACTTTCACAACGCATTCATTCACAGCAGCGACTATGTCATCAATCTGAAAGACGGGTCACTCGATGTGCTGAACTCGAGCGGCACGGACTGGCGGGTGGGCCTGATCGACACAGGACTCGATACAATGACCGGCGGCCGCCTACGCCGGCTTCGCTCCTGGATCGGGGATCAGCCCTTCATGGTCACCTACGGCGATGGTCTCGCGAATATCGATGTTCGCGGCCTCGTCGAGTTCCATCGTCGACACGGCCGCCTCGCAACAGTCACCGCGGTTCGCCCGCCTGCACGCTTCGGCGGTCTCACGATCGACGGCGACACTGTTGCCCGATTCTCCGAAAAGCCGCAGACCGACGAGGGCTGGATCAACGGCGGGTTCTTCGTTTTCGAGCCCGGTGTGCTGGATTACATCGCCGACGATGATTGTATCCTGGAACGTGAGCCGCTCGAGCGGCTGGCGGAAGAGAAGGAACTGCGTGCGTTTCGGCACGAGGGCTTCTGGCAGCCGATGGACACCCTGCGCGAAAAGCAGCTCCTTGAATCACTTTGGGCAAGCGGGAAGGCACCTTGGAAACTGTGGGACGAGAATTCTGGAACCAGCGAAACGTCTTCGTCACCGGTGCAACCGGCCTCCTTGGCTCCTCGCTGATCGAAGAGCTGATCGCAAAGGGGGCTGACGTTGTCTGCCTCGTGCGCGACTGGGTACCCGAGAGCCGGCTCATCGAATCCGGGTCGATAGCGCGCACCCGCGTCGTCCGTGGTGATCTCGAGGATCTCGCGACGCTGATCCGCGCTCTGAACGAATACGAGATCGATACCGTTTTCCACCTCGGTGCGCAGACGATTGTGGGAACGGCATCGCGATCGCCGCTGTCCACCTTCGAATCGAACATTCGGGGTACATGGAACCTGCTGGAGGCATGTCGGGTGTGCCCCCGGCTCGTCGAGCGCATCGTCGTTGCGTCCAGCGACAAGGCGTACGGTGCACACCCGCAGCTGCCTTACACGGAGGACACGCCGTTGCAGGGACGCTTCCCCTACGACGCTTCGAAATCGTGCGCTGATCTGATCTCGCTGTCCTATCATGCGACATACGGACTGCCGCTGGCCGTGACGCGCTGCGGCAATCTGTATGGTGGTGGTGATCTCAACTTCAACCGTCTCATCCCGGGCACGATCCGGTCTGTCCTCCGGGGCGAGCCGCCGGTCATTCGAAGCGACGGGTCCTTCGTTCGCGACTACTTCTATGTCAGGGACGCGGTCGAAGCATACATGCAGCTCGCCGAGCGTCTGCCGGAAGCTGCCTTTGTCGGGCATGCCTTCAATTTCGGCACCGAAACTCCCATGTCGGTGGTGGAGCTGGTGGACCGCATCCTGGCTCTTACCGGTTCCTCGCACCTGGCGCCGCGTATTCTGAATGAGGCCACGCACGAGATTCCGCAGCAGTACCTCGATTGTTCGAAGGCCCGCCGACTGCTGGACTGGCAACCTTCGTACACCATGGATGAGGGCCTGCTGGAGACGGTGAGCTGGTACCGTGACCATCTCGACCGCCCGGCGGCCGGAACGCCGAAGCGCAACCCGCTCGTCGCCAGCTGAGCGGAATGATCATGGCGCAACCTCATGTCGTGATTCTCGGCGGCGGACCTGCGGGTGTTGGCGGTGCCTTTTATCTCACAAAGGCCGGTCGCGCGAGCGTGACCGTGCTCGAGCAGCAGGCGGTGGTGGGTGGCAACGCCGGCAGCTTCGAGATCGACGGCATGCGGGTCGACTTCGGCAGTCACCGCCTCCACCACGCGTCCGATCCTGCCATTCTCGCCGATTTGCATTCCCTCCTGGGCGAGGATCTGCTGGATCGTCCGCGGCGTGGACGCATCCGATTGCGTGGGAAATGGGTTCATTTCCCGTTGAAGCCCGTAGACCTGGTCCTGCGTCTCGACAAGGGATTCGCTGCCGGCTCGCTACGGGATATGGTCGTCGGAGCCCTGACGAATGGAAAGGACGAGGGCGACACGTTCGCCTCCGTTCTCCGCGCGAACCTGGGTCCCACGATCTGCGATCATTTCTATTTCCCGTATGCGCGCAAGATGTGGGGTCTGCCTCCCGATCGATTGTCGGCGATACAGGCGCGCAAGCGCGTTTCGGCCGGGTCCTTCGGCAAGCTCCTCAAGCGGCTGATCAAGGCGCCGGGAGCAGGCCGGTTCCATTATCCGCGAAACGGCTATGGTCAGATAACCGAAGCTCTGGCGGACGCCGCGGTGGGACAGGGGGCCGTCATCCAGACGCGGGCAAAGGTCACATCGCTCGAGCAACGCACATCGGGTCGCGGCTGGACCGTGACGGCCGAGTGCGAAGGGGTACACAGGAGCTATGAGGCCGACTACGTCTGGTCCACATTGCCTGCGCCGGTGGTCGCCCGCATGATGAGACCGGAAGTTCCCGCCGAAGTGCAGTCGGCCGCGGCATCGATCTCGTACCGCGCGATGGTGCTGGCCTACCTCGTCCTCGATGTCGATCAATTCACGACGACGGACGCGCACTATTTTCCGGAAGAGAATATTGCGATGACGCGGCTGTCGGAGCCGAAGAACTACGCGGCCTCGAGTGAGCCGAAAGGCCGCACGGTGCTGTGCGCGGAGCTGCCGTGTCAGCCCGAGGATTCCCTGTGGACGATGACCGACGACGAGGTCGGCAGGCTGGTGGCCGATGATCTGGCACAGGCAGGCATTCCGCTGGCACGTCCACCGATTCGCGTTGTGACACGGCGGCTGAAGCATGCGTATCCCATTTACAGGAGCGGGTACGAAGTCCCGTTTGCGACGCTGGACGAGTGGGGTGAGTCCCTTCCCGATTTTCTGCAGTACGGTCGGCAGGCGCTCTTTGCGCATGACAATACGCACCACGGTCTGTACATGGCGCGCGCCGCGACCGACTGCCTCACCGATGCCGGTTTTGACCGGGCAAAGTGGCAGCACTATCGCGACGTGTTTGCGACGCATGTGGTGGAGGACTGAGGATGGCCGTGAGTACCATCGCCACAACCGCCTCGCAGGACCGGCCGATCGAGGACAGCGCGCACGTCGGAACGGTCGACGGATCGCGTGCCGAGCTCGTCGCGCTGGGCTTCTTCCTGGTTATCGCCCTGGTACTGCGTCTCCACGACCTCGGCGCCGGCCTGTGGCACGATGAGATCGCGACGCTGATCCACAACGTGCGCGCGCCACTGGGCAGTGTGGTGACAAACTTCGAGTCGCAGAACAATCACCCGTTGTACTCGCTGCTGGCCAAACTGTCGCTGCTTGCGTTCGGCGACACACCAGCCGCGCTGCGCCTTCCCGCGGTCCTTTTCGGAGTCGGGAGCATAGGTGCCGTCTACTGGTTCGGGCTGCACGTAGCCCGACCGCGTGAGGCGCTGACTGCCGCCGGACTCCTGAGCGTCTCATACCACCACGTGTGGTTCTCACAGAACGCGCGGGCCTATACCGCGCTGCTCTTCTTTGCACTGATCGGCACAGCGCTGTGTCTGCGTATGTGCCGGGCCCCCCTGGTTCCGAACCGCAGAATCACGATCGCCTACGCCGCTGTCATGACGCTGGCACTGTATTCACACCTGACGGCCGGCGTCATTCTGGGAACACACGCCCTGATCTGGGCCGCGGCCGCGCTGCGGACCGGCCAGGTGCGCGCAGCGATTCGCTCAGGCCAGGCGACCGGCTTCATCCTGGCAGGCTTCCTGTCACTGCTTCTCTACGCGCCTGGTCTCTCCGCGATCGCGACTGGCCTCGGGGGGAGTGGCCCGAAGGTGGACATTGCCTGGAAGGATCCTCTCTGGATGATCGCCGAAACCGCACGCGGCCTGGCGCAGGGCATCCCCGGCGGTATTGTCACGCTGGCATTCGGTGCCCTGGTACCGGTCGTGGGCGCGGTGGACTATTTCAGGCGCGATCGGATTGCAACAGCATTGATGGTCCTGCCCGTGCTCATCACAGCCGGGTTGCTCCTCGCGACCGCTCATAATCTGTGGCCGCGCTTCTTCTTCTTTGCCGGCGGCTTCGCAGTACTCATCCTGGTGCGCGGGGTGTTCCGCCTTGCGCGGCTGCATCGACGCCGCGGCGAGGTGCTGGCTGTCGGTGCGTCAGTGCTGCTGCTTGCCGGCAGCGTCCTGCTCCTGCCGCGCGCATACGGCCCGAAACAGGACTACACTGGAGCGCTCGAGTACGTGATGGCGCAACGGGGTCCGGATGACACGGTCGCTACGGTGGGGATAGTCGGATTCACGTACCAGAGCTATCTGGGTGTCGACTGGCCGCCCGTCGAAAGCGAAATGGAGCTGCGCAATCTGGCCGCCGCGCCGGCTGCGGTGTGGCTCGTCTATTCGATGCCCGAGCTGATAGCCGCACGATCCCCTGAGCTGTGGCACGTCATTGAACGAGACTTCCGAACCGCGGCCGTGTTCCAGGGCACCCTGGCGGGCGGTGCGATCCACGTGAGAGTGAATCGATGAGCGAGAGCAGAGTGGCCGACTGGACGGACGGCGCACCCGAGACCGTCACGCGCACCCGTAGCGGTGTGACCGTGGTGATACCGGCCTTCAACGAAGGGCCGCATGTCGCCGAGCAGATTCATCGCGTTGCAGCCGTCCTGACCCTGTGCGACTGGGATTTCGAGATCATTCTGGTCGATGACGGATCGACGGACGGGACCGCCGCCGCCGCCGCGGAGACCGGCGTTCGCGTCATACGCAACCTGCGCAACTTCGGATACGGCGCCGCGCTGAAGCGAGGTATCGCCGCCGCAAGCCATGACTGGATACTGATCACGGACGCCGACGGCACATACCCGGCGGATGCGATCCCGGAGCTTCTTGCGCACGTCTCCGGACCGGACCTCGGGATCGACATGGTGACCGGTGCGCGTATCGGTGCGGAGGTTCACATCCCGGTCACGCGGAAGCCGGCAAAGTGGTTCCTGAACCGGCTGGCGAGCTATCTTGCCGGAGAGCACCTGCCGGACCTGAACTCTGGTCTGCGTCTCATGCGCCGATCGGTCGTGGAACGATACATCAACCTGCTTCCGAACGGCTTCTCCTTCACAACGACCATAACGCTCGCGTGCGCATGCAACGGGCACCCCGTCGTGTTCGTGCCGATCGACTACCACGCCCGACTGGGTTCGTCGAAGATCCGCCCGCGCCACGCCATGGACTTCGCGCTGCTGATCGTCCGTACCATCGTTTTCTTCAATCCGCTCAAGGTGTTCATCCCCATAGGGCTGGCGCTCGCGGTGGCAGGACTCGCGAAGTTCATCTACGACGTCGTGATAGGAAACCTGTCCGAAAGCGCCATCTTCGCGTTGCTGGCTGCGCTGATCATCTGGGCAGTAGGATTGCTGGCAGATCAGAGCGCCCGCATCGCGTCGAACCGCTGAGCACTGCACCGCCATGAATCGCATCAGTGCGGCGGACGACGTCCCCGTCGTGGATGGGATGGCGGAGGTGCGCCGGTCGCTGTCGTGGCGGGTAGCGGCAGTCAGGATCGGTGTAAGCGGAGTCCTGCTCGCACTGCTCTTCTACCTGTTGCCACTCGACCAGATACGCGGCGCGATTGCACGTATCCCCGCAGTCGTATGGCCGGTCGCCGTCGCGCTCTACATGGCGCTCCACCTGATCGGTGTATTCAAGTGGCGTATGCTGGTGAACGCCGCAGGAGCAGACCTGCCGCTGCTGCACGCCACCCGCTCCTACTACGCTGGACTGTTCGGAAACACATTCCTGCCGTCAGTGGTGGGTGGCGACATTATCCGTGCAGCTGTCGCCGCGCGTCGCGTTCGGTCCATGGCCGGCCTGATCCTGGGAAGCCTGGTGGACCGTGTCCAGGATGTGATCGGACTTGCTGCCGTGGCCGCAATCGGCGCCCTGCTGCTGCCGACCGCGCTGGATGAGCGCAGCCGAAGCGTATTCGGGGTGCTGGCGATTACGGCGGTCGTGGCTGTTGTCGTGCTGGCGCTGGTCCTCAGGCTGACACCTGTACGGCGCCTGCCGCTGCGATTCCGGCGCAGGCTGGTCCGCGTGCGCATCGCGTTTCGATCCCTGTCGAGCCGACCCCGTGCACAGGCAGGTGCGTTCCTGCTCGGCATGGTGCTTCAGACCCTCCAGATCGTACTGAACGCGTGGCTGGCCGGCATGGCCGGCCTCGACGCGCCATTCCAGGTGTGGCTGCTCGTGTGGCCGCTCGCCAAGATAGCCGCGACTCTGCCTCTGACGCAGGGCGGCCTGGGGGTGCGCGAAGCAGCCCTTGCGGCGCTCTTTGCACCGTTCGGCGTCGCCGCAGCCCTTGCCGTCGCGGCCAGCCTGGTATTCCAGGTAGTCGTGATCAGCGGCGGCCTCATCGGGGGCCTGGTATCCATGAGTCTCGGTCGCCATTCCCCGGACAGTGACGCCGCACGGCCCGCTTCGGCGTCGCTTACGACACTGAACGTCGGCTGAATGCAGCTGCGCGACGCGGCCATCATCTCACCGGCAGTAGCCGGACGAGCGCGGCGATGAGTACTCCGGGAGACACGCTCCGGGCACCGATTGCCGGCCTCGTCCTCCGCAACTTCCTGACGCTCGGCGCAGGCGAGTTGCTGTCCCGCCTGATCGGCTTCGGCGCCACTGTCTATATCGCACGCGCGCTCGGCGTCGACGCATACGGCATCATCGGTTTCGGCCTCGCCCTGGTGCTTTACGGCACGACGCTGGTGGACGCCGGGCTGGAGCACACCGGCCCACGCGAGGTCGCGGAGGCGGGTGAGCATCTTTCAGACCTGGCCTCCACTCTGCTGCTCCTGCGCCTCGTCTGGGCGACTGTAGTCGCAGGTTTGACCGTGCTCGCGGCCACGCTGTTCTTTTCCGGTATCGAGCGCACGGTTCTGGCCTTGTATGGATTGGCGCTCCTGCCTGTCGGCGCGTACACGCGTTGGCTGCACCTCGGCCTGCAACGCGCCACACTGGTGTCCGCAGCCCGAACCGCCGCGGAGCTGCTGCGTGTCCTGGCCGTCGTCGTGCTCGTCCGCGGGCCCGAGGATATTGTCGTTGTGCCGCTCGCCGAGATCACCGCGAACGTTCTGACGGCGATCATGCTCCTCGCCGGTGCGCGCGCTTGCGGGGTCCGCCTGCGTCTGCATGTCGACGCCAATCTCGCCCGGGCGGTGTTCCGGCGCGCCGCACCCATGGCCGTGAGCGCGCTGCTGGCTGTCATGATCTACAATGCCGACCTCGTGTTCCTGCGTATCTTTCGAGACACGGCTGAGGTCGGCCTGTATCTCGCAGGTTATGCGCTCATCAATTTTCTCGGCATTCTCGGCCACGTTGTCGCACTGACCCTCGTGCCTGCGTTCACACGGCTTGGTCACTCCGCGACGGAGCGTGACACGCTCTTCAGCGACAGCATCGCGCGCGTGTTCGCGGCGGGAGCTCCTATCGCTGTCGGCGGTGCCCTCACTGCGCCGCTGCTCATAGGATTCGTGTATGGCTCCGAATACACAGCATCCGGGGGAGTCCTCGCCATCCTGATCTGGACTATCCCCTTCGTACTGATACGGTCAGTGCTGCAGGCAGGCCTCATCGCGCGCCGGAGACAGGACCTCGTGTTGCGCACAACGATTGCGGCCGCGGCGTCGAACGTTGGACTGAACCTCATCGCGGTTCCCATGTTCGGCCTCTATGGTGCGGCCTTCACCACAGTAATCGCAGAGGCGGTTCGTATGCTGGCGGCCTGGTGGTACGCTCGGCGAGAAGAGTTTCCAATGACACCACCGATCCGGTTCACTCGGAGCCTGGCGGCTGCGGTGGTCATGGGCGCCGCCCTCCTTCTGCTCAGTCCGGACGCCATTTGGACCGCGTTGCCTCTGGGCGCTGCGGCGTACACGGTCGGACTCGTCCTCACGGGCGGAATCCGCATCCGCCGCAGCGGCATTGCGGTCTCCGTATGAGCGGGCGGCGTTCACTGCGGGCGCGTTACACCAGGATGAATGCAGCTCGTCGCGTATTCACTCCGACGGCCATCTCGACATCACGGATAGGGACATGATTGACAGGGGATCGCCTCCGGGCAAAGCAGACATCGACTCGCAGTCCCGCGCGTCCAGGCAGGAAGCGGTCGTTCGCGATCCACAGATCACAGCGGGCGATGCCTGCCTCGGTTGTGGCGGCACGGACCTGCGGCGCGTGCGGCGTTACAGGACCAACACCAGCTACGGACCTGCAGTCTTTGGTGATGCATGGCTGTATCACTGCGCACAGTGCGGCCTGGCGCAGGCCTGGCCGCGTCCGGACGCCGGAGCCCTGGCTGACTATTACGAGAGCGATTACCGCAGCGGACTCGTCTACGGCACCGATGTCAGCAATGCGGTGAGTTTTCCGAAAGACAACCTGTTCTACTACAATCGCGGAATGTCGATCGCCGAGCTGGTCGCGCCTCATGTGCGGACCGAACGTCCGGAGATTCTGGACATCGGAACAGGGTTCGGTCACGTTCTGCACGCGTTCGGCGAGCGATTCCCGGAGTCACGCCGAATCGCCATCGAGTTCAACGATTACGCAGTCGATCACCTCAGGGCGCTTGGTGTGGAAGTGCTGACGGAACCCGTCGAACACGCACTGCCGCGGCTGGAGCGACAGTTCGACGTGATCGTACTGTCCCACGTTCTGGAACACCTGCTGGAGCCGCGCGCCGTCCTCGCGCTCCTGTACGACCGCCTCGCCCCTGGAGGCGTGCTCTATATCGAGGTGCCCAATATTCCAACAGAGTCGTTGACAGAATATCCTGACCACATGTGGGCGCCGCGGTGCGACGAGCCGCACATGACCTTCTTTACAACAGAGGCACTGTCGCGCCTGTTGCAATCAGCAGGGCTCGACCTGATCTCCTGCGATACCGCCGGACCTCGGTACCGCAATATCTCAGCGCTGCGATTCCGAATGCCGCCGCTGCGGTACGTGCTGCAGCGCATGCTGCCGCACAAGCTCTTCCTTTACCTGCGACAACTCCGCATAACGCGCCCCCTGCGGGTGAGCGACCGCGAGGAAGAGTTCTATCAGTACGGCGGATTCCGGCTGTGGATCCGCAGCGTTACTCGACGACCGGAGGACTGACCGGAAGACGGTGCGCTGGTTTGTACGCCGTGGCATTCAGGAGTGGGCCGATGGCTCGGAGAACGCCGGATCCACCCGGCAGCTTCCTGACCACCATGTAGGCATCGATTGCCGCTCTGGTAGCCGGGCCGAATGACGCACGCTGGACGGCAGACACGCGGTACGGTTCGACGGTGATCCGCTCGAATCCCGCCCCTGCGAGCAGACTGCGGAGGGCGCGTTCCGTGAGCAACCGCCGTAGCGGCGGTATCCCGCCTTTACGTCGGACGTACGCCGCAGTGAGGGAATCGGGCAACCAGCCACCGGCCGGCAGGCCGGTGTGCGGGTCCGGACCGAGGCTTCGCCGGTTCGGGGTTGCGACGTACACGCGTCCGCCCGCGCACAGAACCCTGTGGATCTCGCGACTCCCCGCCGATTGATCGCGCAGATGTTCGAGCGTACTGTCAGCCGTGACGCAGGCAAACGACTCGCGGGGGAACGGGAGCGCCTCCGCGCACGCGCACACGAGCGGGGCCGCGACTCCAGCCTCGTCGAGTCGCTTTCGAGCCATGATGAGCCAGCGCATGGCGACGTCCACCCCGCAAACCCGCGCGAAGCGTGGAGCGGCTGCCACGAGTAATGGGGCGGTCCCGCACCCGACGTCGAGCAAGTCGCCATTGTACGGTTCGGAACGCGCATCCATGTTGTCCAGCCAATCTCTTGAACGCCCGTCCGCCGCGAGCAGCGCTCGCACGAAGCGTCTGGCCTGGAACGGCGGCACAGCCGTGGTGATGCTGTAGTAGACCTCGAGCGACTCGGCGAATCCGAGTCCCGCACAGCGCTCGGCCAGCATGCGCGCCTTCGCGCGGTCCTCGTCCATGCTGATGTAGGGGTCTGACCAGAGCCGCAGATCAGGGATGCCGAGGACCATGGGGTAGGTGCGGCCGCATGCCGTGCAGCTGATCTCGCCGTCATCCGCGATGTCCGCCGCGACGCCGTCGTCGCCGCGCGATCCCCGGGAGGCCAGCCCGCCACCGCACGCCGGACATACGAGATCGATGCCCGCGAGGCGCATTCGTCAGCCTGCTCGAAGCACCGTGGCCGCCGCTCGTTCGCGGGCGCCAAACACCATGCCGGTCGTTCCGCCGAACTCCTGCTGCGGTATGCTGAAGCCGGCTTCCGTCAGCGCACTGATCGTGGCAGCGTGCCTGTCCATCCCATGCGTCTCGAGCACCACCTGGTCCGTTCGCAGGAGTGTCTCTACCGCGCCGCGCAGGACGTCGAGCTCCATCCCCTCCGCATCGATCTTCAACACAGCTATGCGCTCGATGCCGTGCGCACGAATGTGATCGTCCAGGCAGACCATTTCGACTCGGCGCTGTTCGGCAACGGGCATCCACGGAACGCTCGATGCCATCACCGCGTCTTCGTCCACGTCGAGCACCAGCTCCCCGGCGGTGGCGCCAACCGCCACCGGATGAACGACCGCTTCCGGACAGTTCAAGGCGATCAGCCGCGTATTCTCCACGAGCGGTTCGAAGCAGTGGATGGGGCGTCCGGGGAGCATGTTGCGGAACCAGACGGCGGCCATACCGATATTACCGCCCACATCGAGCACTGCGCCGTCGGCAGGTTGCCGAGGCAGCGTGTATATCCGACGGTACAGCAGATTCGTCAGGTTGGTGATATCGCCGAAGTTGTCCCTGAAATGCAGCGTGCCAAAGCGGGTACGCAGCTCGAAGAGGTCGTTCGGGTGATAGCGCGCCAGCTTCAGGCGAGCTCGCAGGTTCTTTGTCTCACGCCAGAGGATTGCGGCTCGTGAACCCGCGCCGTCACCCAGCGTCCAGGCGCATCCGAGGAAGTCAGCGATCTTGCGGCCGGAGGTCATCGGACACCTGCCATTACGAAGGGTCCAGTGCGGCGACGGGTCGCAGCCGGGCGGCAGGCGCGCCCGTAACGTAGCCAACGAATTCGCCCAGCATCCACGTGCTCGTGACGAGGAGCAACGCTGGAAGCGCGCGTAGGAGCTGCGCTCGATGGCGACGCCGCGCAAAGAGGTTTCGCACCACACGTGCGACGAGGATCGGCGGCATGATCATGGAACCCGCCGTAAAGGTCAGGCGACTGCGGAGCGGCGCACCGCTCACGCGTGTACTGGCAAACAGCCGTCCAAACGCGTAACGATCGCGAAGCGCTCCGCCCAGCGTGAGGGTGCGCTGCTCGAGCACGACAACCTCAGGCGCAAGCCACAGGGTTGCGCCGCGTGCTGCGAGCGCTTCGTTCACGATGTTCTCGTGGAACTCCAGGTTCCAGGAATCGCGGACCGCCTCCAGGTCCGCTCGCTTGTACGACACATTGCAGTCAGTCAGCGAATGTGACGGCCCGCCCGGTTGCGGATTCATGTAGCGGCTGTAGTCCGTGAAGTAGACTGCCCAGTTCAATGCGGAATCGTCGTCCCGGCCAGGCGGAAACCCCTTGTCCACCGCACCGCCCACCGCCGCGTGGGGTGCCCGATGGACCTCGAGCAGCTGGTCCGCCCAGTCAGGAGCCGGCACACAATGATCCTCGAGAAACGCGATGATCTCACCGCCGGCAGCATGCGTCGCTGCGGTACGCAGGGCAGCGGGTGTCTGTCGCCCGTGCAGCGATACGAATCTGCACCGCGGGAAACGATCACGCAGCGCGGCGAGGCTGCCGAGCGTGTCATCGTGTGGAACCAGCACTTCGGTGACGGCCGATTGTACGGTCAGGGCGTCGAGGCAGCGAACCAGATGCGCATCGCTCGTGAACTGGATCACGCAGACAGAGAGTGTGGCGGACATCAATGACGCTCCCCGGCGACAGCCATCTGTCCCTGCGGCGAGACCCCGTCCGGGTGGACCACGCCGCGCGCGATCTCGATGGCGCGCAAGCCGTCGAGGCCACTCGCCACAGCCGATGTTTCGCCGGCCACCGCTCTGCCAAACGCGTCAAGCTCGGCAACGAAGCTCTTGCGAACCACCCAGCGGTATGAATGGAGGTGCTCGCCCACGAATATGCCCGGAAATCGCCAGACCCGTCGACGCGTTTTCCCACCTGTCTCCCGGGCCGAAATCATTTCGACGCGCATGGGAAAGCACGAGGCTCGAATCGAGCCTCGAGTGCCAATCAGCTCCACGATAAACTGATAGCGTCCCCATTCCGTCCAGCTGGCGTGCAGTGTCGCAACTCGGCCCGCCGCCGAGCGCATGAGCAGGAACCCGTTGTCCTCGCAGCCGGGGAAATTCCAGACGCTGCCACTGTCGCAGCGGACGACCTCGGTCACGTCACCCAGGTAGTCACGCGTCAGGTCGATCAGATGGATGCCGATATCATGCAGCGCGCCGCCCCCGACGACGTCGGCGTCATGCACCCACGGCTGGTTGTGACTCGTGGCGGAATAGCCCCCATAGCTGCGAATGTGACTCAGGTCACCAATCGCGCCACTCGCGAGGAGCTCGCGCGCAAGAGCGAAGGAGGGATAGAACCGATAGTTGAAGCCGGTCGCCAGCACGCGACCGGCGCGCTCCGCTGCACCCAGCATGCGGCGACACTCTTCCGGACTGCGCGCGAGCGGCTTCTCGCACAGCACGTGCTTTCCCGCGGCGAGCGCACGAACGCACATATCTTCATGAAGTGCGGGCGGGGTCGAGACGATTACAGCATCGATATCGTCCCGTTCCAGCAGACGGGTCCAGTCCGGGCAATGTTCGGCATCGTGCCGCGCGGCGAGCCCGGCGCCCCGTTCGACATCCTTGTCGCTGACAGCGACCAGACGGTGCGACCCGCTTTCCGCCACCGCGGCAGCACGAACCTGCCCGATGTCGCCCGCGCCGATCAGTCCGAAGCGCAGGCCAGCCGGGAATCTCCTAGACGTCTGCATTCAGCTGTTCCACCTCCGTAAGGGCACGCAACACACCATCCTCGATCTGGATCGTGGGGGACCATCCGGTCAGGACACGAAGTCGCTCAATGGAGACGGGCTCGTGGTTCATTTCTTCCGGCCGCGTCTCGAGCAACCCGAAACGCAGCAGCGCGGGCCTGATCCCGAGTACGTGGGCGGCCCTCTCCACGAACGAACGCACTGTCGTCAGTTCTCCCATGGCAAGGTTCACGACCTCGCCCGGTTGCACGTCCGACAGCCCCAGTCGCAGCAGGCCTTCCGCGACATCATCGACGTAGACAAAATCCCGGCGCTGCATGCCGGCGGTCAGATCCACGGGCTCACCCGTCCGCACGGTATCCAGCAATGTGGGCAGCAGCCGCCCTGCGTGCTCCCCCGGACCGTATACCGTGAACAACCGCGCCGTTACCGCCGGTAAACCGGACTCCCTGGCCCGCTCTCCCATGGAAACCGTACCCGCGAGCTTGGTGCGGCCGTACAGCGTACCGGGCTCGGGCGGGGTGCTCTCCCGCAGATCACCTCCGGCCCTCCCGTACTCCAGCGCCGAGCCCACGTGCACCAGCCTCAGGCCACTCCAAGGCGGGAGCCGTTCGGTGGCCAGACACGCGGCGAGCCTGGCCGGCAGCATGGCGTTTATCTCGTTCGCCGGGCACTCGTCATTTTCGGCCCGGTCCACTCCGTACCCTGCGACATTGAACGTGATCGCCGGGCGGCTGTCGCCGACAAGTGACCGGATGGCGTCCGGGTCGGCCGCGTCACAAACGACCGTGCGCTCTGCACCCGTGTGGAGCAGAGGCTCGCTCGCCGTCTCCCGCCGGATGGCCGCGGTCACGGAAGCGCCATGCCCGGCCAGCATTGCCACGACGCGATGGCCGATGAAGCCACTCGCGCCGAGCACCAGAACGGGCGCACCGGCGTAAGCCGGGAGCTGCGCTGCGCTGCCAGCGCGAGCCAAGCCGCGCTGCGATTGAGTCATCGACTCAGTTCCTGCCTGACGCATGCGGCAGAGCCGTCCGATCGCGTTCTGTCGTGATGCCGTGTCTGACCCGGCCAACTGCCCACGCCGCCAGGCAGATCGGGCCGAGGATCAGGACCTCCCGGACGATCACGGGGACCGCCTGCCTGCTGAACAGCGCTCTGATCGGACCGCCGTCGTCACCGGGTAGCGGCATCATCTGGAACACATTCCACGGCAGCATGTGGCGCTCCATGCTGAAGGGCCAGAACACCTGCAAACCGACCGCCGGCGGGCCGCCCGGCCCGAGCAGCAGATCAAGGACGATATGGGAGCCGTAGGCCACGAACGCCAGCCCGAAACCGCGAGAGAACGATCCGGTCCAGCGCCTGAGGAACGCGCCGCCCGCCAGCCCGGCGATCAGCGCTGCCGCGACACTGTGGGTAGCACTCCAGTGAAACGCGCTCGGCTGACCTGTGAAGTATCCCGGGAGGAAGTCGATGTCGGGCAGGTTCGCGAGAGCTATGAGCCACAGACCGAGGCCCCAGCCCCTTCCTCCCGCCGCGGAATCCCGGGCGCCGAGATGGAGGGCGAGGCCCGCCAGTCCATGTCCGACGGGTGTGGGCATGGTCAGCCGTCAGTCGACGCGGCCAGGCAGACCGCGTCGCGCGCGGGTACCGCGGATGCAGGTATCCGGTCTGCCCGGCACCAGGGCCTCTCGCAACAATATGACTACTCCGAAGTGGCCCTGAAGAACGCTCAGCGGGCAGCGAAGAGACGTGAAAACGTGCGGCTGACAGCCTGTGCTGTCGTGCGGGCCATACCCACGAACCGGCGCCAGAACATGAGCAGGAAGCCTGTGACGGCGGCCAGTATGGACGCGAGCGGCATCATTACTTCGGGGCCAATGTACATCGGGCTGCTCTCCAGTCGGTGAACGATACGCCGCCGCGGACCGAGGTCCGCCGCGGCTGATCTCCATGATACTGCCGGCATCAGGACCTGCAGATCAAGAATCCTGCCCGGGCATCACTCTTTCGGGACGGCGCGTTCTGCGGCGCATGTCGGCTATGCTGCGTGCGATTTCAGGCTTGCGGCGCACAGCCAATATGTTCCGACAGTGGCACCCGGGCAACACTACGATGCGATGATTCAACAACAGTCCCGCAGCCCCGCAGCGGTCGATGTACCCTATAGCGAGCGGCCGATCCGGACCGCATTGGCCATCAGCGTAAACGTAATGTTCTTCGCGGGCAGAAAGGGGAACGTCGAGCCGTCGACAAACAGCAGGTTGCTGAACTCACGACTGCGGCCCTCAGGCGTGGTCGAGAGGGCACCGCCCGTCGTCTGCATGGGGAACGTACCCGAATAGTGCACGCTGGCCCCCATGGGCCGGACGTGCTCCATTCCCGGCGGGATCATGCAACGGAGCTCGCGCAGGGCCTTTCGGAGGCGGCGCAGCGCACGATCGATCCGTGCGGGCTCATCCGCAGCGGGCCGGTATTGAAGTGCCAGCCGAACCTTCCCCTCGCGGGCCTCCAGAGTGACGAAGTTGTCGTCGCGGCGGGTATCGTGGAAATTGACGTTGACGACGCCGAGCGAAGAGCGGACCTGGCGAAAGACGGCGGCGGCCGTGCGCATATCGCACGGCATACTCTGGAGTACCGGATGCACCATGCCGGTCGTCAGCGTCGTTATCTGACAATGGACGTACTCG
Source organism: Longimicrobiales bacterium (assembly GCA_035461765.1). Lineage (GTDB taxonomy): Bacteria > Gemmatimonadota > Gemmatimonadetes > Longimicrobiales > RSA9 > SH-MAG3. Next base: position 34,093 of record DATHUY010000053.1, on the reverse strand, counting down.
GCCGGGTGATCCTGTTCGAGACCCATGCCAAGCAGGTGGTACTGGTAGCTTGCGGGATCGTACGGGACGCCGAGCATGGCCGTGTTGACGAAGGGCACGAGCACCTGGCGATTATCCATGAGACCAGGCAACCGCAGGATCTCGCCAGTCTCACGATAGACGGAATTCAGGAAGATGCGGGCGCTCGAAAGCGTGCCCGCCGCCAGCGCGAGATCGTCGACGGGAAACGCGTGTGGCCCCGATCCATCCGCACCCGCGGCGACCACCGTTCGAATCCGGCCATCGCCCCCGTACTCGAAGTGTGTCACGAATACCCCCGGCACGTAGCGGAATCCGGGGTGAGCGAGGCATTCGGCAAGCGTGACGGACGGCGTATAGAGAGCCTCATGTGGGCAGCCGAACAGGCAGCGCCCGAGGTACGTACAGGGTTTACGCCCCGCCCGCTCCTGCGTGAGCGTCGCCAGCCGGGACCGACCCATGTAGCAGCCGAGTCGCTCGTTCAGCCGGTGCCGCACGCGCTCATAGCGGCCGAGCAGCTTCGTCGATGAACGATCGAGCTGGAGCGGCTCCAGCTGATGGTCGTGCTCCGGCATGAAACGGGACAGGTCGTCGTGCGTACCCGTAACACCGATCCTGCGCGCCACCTCGCCGTAGGCGGCATGCAGGTCCGCGTGGTCGAACGGAAAGTCTGCCGTCTCATCGCGGTTGAAAGGATAGACTCCGGCAGTCCACGCTTCCGCAAGTCCGCCGCGGGCGAACGAGAAGAGCGGGGAGAAGCCGTCGCCGTGCGGGTCCGCCTCACCCGCGCCCGCGAACACGAACGACTTGCTCGGAGGTATTCCGTAGTACTCGCCCGCCCCACCGGGGAACGTGACGCCTTCGAATCGATTCCCCAGCAGATACTCCACCGGGTCGGCGAGCGTGTCTTTGAGCTGGGTGAAGCTCGCCTCCGGCGCGGGCTGTGGCGTCCGCTCGTGTCCGACATCGAGCATCAGGACCTGCCGCCCTCGCTCCAGCGCGGTGAGTGCGAAATGGACCCCGCTGGCACCTGAGCCGACGACCACCAGAGGCTTCATTGGCGCACGACGCTCGGTGCGTCGCGGCGGCCGGACCTGCGCGTGAGCCGAAGCACCAGGTGCACAGGCCCGAGTACCAGTATCGAAGCGCCGAGGACCAGCGCGAAGAGGGCGCCCCGCCCTGCCAGTCGAGCAACGACGGTGAGCGCGTGAGAGGCGGATGGAGGTTCGAATGTCATGTAACCGGGCGCGGTGCTCTCCAGCAGCGCGGCAGTCAGCACGAGCTTCCTGCGCAGCGTGCCGGCTGGTCTGGCGAATCGCGCGTAGGTGTCAGCCAGCGCCGCTGCGGCAGGACCGAGCGCTGCAAACCGCACCAGGAGACGATCGAGCGCATCGTCACGGTCCACCGGCTCGAGGTGCCCCTGCTCGTGAGCGAGAATGTATTTGGCCGTGATAAAGGCGGAGGATGCTGGCGCTCCGATGCGACGGGCAAGCACGTCGCATTCCCGCGTCAGCGACGCGGCATCGATGTCACTCATTCGTGATCAGCCCGGTCAGCATCTCATCGGTCGTCCTGAAGGACGCTGCATGGTCCTGGACGAACGGATGCGGCTCCGCCACACTGTCGTTTGCGAACGCCGCCAGCTGTCCGGCCGTAATGGGCGTGAGCAATGGTGAAATCCGCTCCGCCAGGCCGAGGGCCGCTCTGATCGGGACAAGCGGCAGGTGCAGTATGTGCGCCGGAGACGCGCGCACCAGCGCGCGTAGCCGCCTGAGCAGCTCCTCGAGAGTGAGGATCTCCGGGCCACCCATCTCCAGCGTCTCGGCCTCGAATCGATTCCGGTCAATGAGCGCGCCAATGAGGCCTGCGGCATCGCGCACGTCGATGGGTTGCACGCGCACGGATCCGCTCCCGAAGATGGGCGTTACCGGTAGACGTGCAAGGCTGAGGAAGCGTTGTCCGATGGGGGAGCCCGGCCCCAGCACGATCGTCGGCCGCACGATCGCGTAGCGGAGGCCGCTCCGCCGAACCAGCTCCTCTGCCTCCCGCTTGCTTGCGGCGTAGTGATAATGAGGGGCATCGCGAAAGCGGACCGCGATGGAGCTGACGAACAGGAAATTCCGCACGCCGGCACGGGTACTCGCTTCGAGCAGACGCGCCGTACCCTCTACATTGACGCGGTGGTAAAGCTCACGAGGTGCCTGACCGGTGGTGGCCGCAAGATGGACTACCGTGTCAACGCCGTCGAGCGCCGCGCGGTAGGAGGACGTGTCCAGCACATCTCCATACACGATGCTCGTGCGGGAGTCCGCCTCCGATGGATGGGTGGCTGGCGTCCGCTGCAGCAGGACGAGCCGATGTTCCTTCGACTGAAGCGTCCTGACGAGGGCGCGGCCAATGAATCCGGTCGCGCCGGTCACACACAACGCAGCCGTCATCGGCGATCGACTCTGTCGCGGGACATCAGCTGTTATCGCGTACGCGGCCGAGTCCGCTGATCGCGAGACGTGGCTCCCGCCGGAGCGCTGCGGCGGTGCGGCGCCCACTCGGCGACATCACCTCACCCCACAGCCGCCACCGGACCCGACATACGCCCTTGATATCGTCCCATGCAGTACGAACGATTTTTACGCGGCTGTCGTCATCCTCGATCCAGATGACCGGCACGTCCTTGATGCGATAACCCCACTTCTCCGCCAGCACCAGCAACTCCGTGTCGAAAAACCAGCACGTGTCCTTCACCTCCGGCACCACCCGCTCCACGATGCGCCGGCTCACCGCCTTAAAGCCGCACTGCGCGTCGCTGAAGGACGTGAAGAGCACGGCCTTCAGCAGCAGGTTGTACGCTCGTGAGATCGCCTCGCGCTTCAGGGAACGGCGTGTGCGCGACTCCCGCATCAGCCGCGACCCCGTGGCCAGGTCGTAGCCATCAACGAGAATGGCGTCGACGATCTTCGGCAGGGCCGCCAGCTCGGTCGAGAGATCCACGTCCGTATAGCATACCACATCCGCACTGCTTCGCGTCCATGCATGGCGCAGTGCGCTGCCCCGCCCGCGCTTCGCCAGGTGATGATACGCGACGTCACTGTATCGCGCAGCCAGCCGCTCCGCGATCTCACCGGTTCCGTCCGTGGAGCCGTTATCGACGATCACGACCCGCCAGCGGTGGGCGAAGTTCTCACTCAGGAACGCGCGCACCGTGTCGACGCTGCGCTCCAGGACGTGCGCCTCGTTGAGCACCGGAATGACCACGTCGACCGCATAGGTCGTAACCGGTGCGGCCTCCACAGCGGGGACGCCGGCATCCCGAAGGGCGGCACCCTCGACTTCCATCTCGTCCCTGGACATCAGCTTCTCCCCTTTCCGACCGGGAATGCCTGGGCCGGTGCCCCGGAACCCGGATTCATTTGCGGCGCGGAGCGGAACCGTGGCGTCCAGAGCAGGTAGATCGCCACGCCGGCCAGCGCGAACAGCGGCAGCGGTGAGACGCCGCGCGACACGAGGTCACCGAACATTCCGCTCATCCGTTCCACCGTCGTCAGTACCGGGAGCTCGAATCCGCCCGTGAACACGCGCACCACCGGATCGAGCACGCCGAGCGGCCTCCATACCTCGCGGTTCATCGCCATGCACCAGCCCAGCACGACGGAGCCGATGCCGGCAACGTAGAGCAGCAGCCGGGGCAGACGCAGCAGCACGGCCGCGGCCGGGAGGAACAGGAAGGGCAGAATTGGCGTCATGTAGCGGATGCCGGTATTCCACTGGAGCCGCGTGTAATTGTTGCCGCTGAAGAACACCCAGAGCGCAACGAACAGCCCCAGACAGGCCAGCTCTTCGATGCGTGGCAGGGCACGCCGCCGGTCCCGCAGCCACGGCGCTGCAAACGCGAGCGCAAGCAATGGTGCAGCAGCCAGCAGACCATACCTGTGGTCGAACAGAAGTGACACGAGCAGATTCAGCTGCGGCCCGCCATAACCCTGATAGCCACGATCGATGAACTCGACCGGCGGCATCCAGTGCTGTCCCGGTAGAAACGGGTTGCCGAAAGCCCGCCACTGATAGAACCACAACAGCAGGATCGGCGGCACGGAACCGAGCACATACCAGAAGCCCTGTACGAGCGCCGCGCGCGGTGTGCTCAGGATGTAGCGCCGGACGAGAGCGTAGGCGAACAGACCCAGCAGAAACACCACACCGCTGTAGTCGAACAGCACCGCCGTGCCGCCGGCCACGCCGGCGAGTATGTGTCGAGTCCGCACCGACAGTCTCGTCAGGTCGCCCGGGTTCCACAGCATGATGAAACCGGCGAACGCGATGTGCCCCAGCATCAGGTTGTGGTTCAGGAATCCTGTCCGGAAGAAGACCGGCGTGCCGAAAGCGTACAGCAGCGCCAGCCATGTAGCAGTCTGAGCGGATTGCGTCACGTGGCGAAGCGCAAGGAAGACGAGCACGGCACCGGCAGCCGAGCTGGGCGCCATCAGCAGCACGTGCATGACCCATGCGGCCAGGCCCAGCTTCACGTCGAGACCGCGACGCCAGGCTTCCGCAAAGAACCGTCGTGCATTCGGTCGCGGCGTGGAAAACTCCGGTGGCGTGGTCTGGCCGCTGGCGGCCCGCCGGGCACGCACGAGCTCGGTCAACGGATCGATCACCGGCCGCGCAAGGAAGTACGGGATCGCCGCAAGCATCGAGACGCCCGGGTTGTTCCCGATGTGCCAGCCGCGGTCCGGTGTCTCGAACAGGTCGGGATGCAACCCGCCGTAGTCATCGACCCGAAAGGAGAAATCATCGCCCAGCGCCACGGCGGGGTAGTGCTCGCGCACTATGTCCGTCGCAAAGTGAAGGGCGTATACGATCCAGCAGGTCAGAAAGATACGGAGCGGAATGGCGCCACGCGTCCAGCCACCACGGCCGCGCCACGCGTGGGAGTCCACCGCATGCGGATGCTCCGTAGAAGGGCTGGCCGGCTCGACCGGTCCCCTCTCCGCCGGCGCCGGGCGCACGGCGGTGCTCTCGCTGTTATGGAGCATGCGCTCCACGGGCACTGCTGCGAATCTGGCGGCTGCTGGTGCCTGTCATTGCACTGTGCTTGAATTTGAAGGAAGAATGGACCGGCAGGACATCGGGACCGGCCCGCGGGTCGGCGGCGGAGAAAAGCAAGAAGGATACCGCCTGTTTTCGTTGTAATACCGCGCTTTTTTACCCCTCACTGTGGTACCAATGCAGCATACCTGCGGAGGGGACGGAACAGCGGATGGCGACGCTCAGTGGCCTGCGGCGCTCCCGGAGTACGTCTCACCGACCAGACGCGCGATCAGGGAGCGCAGAGAGAGGACGACGTCTGTCTCATGACTCAGATCGCTGGCTTCGGCGACATCGTCGATATGATAGACCTCCTCTGTTCCGGCGCCATCCCGGATGTAATGGTGATCATCCGCCACGAGTGACTGCATGTCACCTTTCGCCAGCGGAAGCCATGGGACCGTACGAATGCCCTCGCGTACTTCGGACAGCACCGGTGAGGGCGGCTGTTCGCCACCAGACCACAATGAGGAGAGCGGTGTGCCGGGAAACGGCGAAGGGTGCTGATCGGCCAGATCGACCAGTGTCACGGCGATATCACGCAACGACACCGGCGTGCTGATACGTTCGCCCGCAGGCACGCGCGCCGGAAAGCGAATGATGAGGGGGACCTCCAGGAGCGGACGGTAGAGGCTGTTGCCATGATCCATGAGGCCGTGCTCACCGAACTGCTCGCCGTGATCGCTCGAGATCAGGACAATGGTGTTGTCCAGCATTCCGAGCTCCCGCATCCCGTCGAACAGGCGTCCGAGCTGCCCATCCAGGTCGGCCAGAACCTCATCGTAGGCAGCCCGCTCGGCATCGATCTCGGCAGCAGTCCAGTGCTCGCGGTTCGAGAGGTCATGCAGCGCCCGCCCCGACCGCCGTGGTCCGAAACGACCTGCCAGCGAATCCGGCGGAAGATACGGCGCGTGGGCATCGAAGTAGTTGATGAAGGCGAAGAAGGGCCGGTCGCGCGGCTGCCGCGCCCAGGACAGGAATGTGTTCGTCATGCTCTCGCCGGAACGGCGCACCAGCTTCTGGTCGCTACCCAGTGCTGCCGCAACCTGACCGGCCAGCAGGCGCCCCAGCGAGGAGCTTGTTGCAAGGACGGCAGCGGAGAGCGGGTAGTCGTCATAATGAACGAAGCCCCGGCTCAGCCCCACCTCACGGGTTGTGTAGAGGAGATTGGCCGCGAACCCGGCCGTAACGTATCCGCGGTCCCGGAAATGTTCAGCAACTGTGGGGAAGGTCTCGTCGAGGGGCGTGACGAGATCGGCCGACAGCTCATGAGCGAAGCGACCGGTGAAAATGCTCGAATGCGAGGGCAGGGTCCACGGTGATGTGGACCACGCGTGCTCGAACACCGTCCCTTCCGCCGCGATCTCCTCGAGGTTGGGTGTCGTGGGATGGTGGTATCCGTACACGCTCATGCTGGCGGCGCGCACCGTATCCAGGATGATGAGCAGCACGTTGGGTGCATCGCCGGTGGAAGGCGGCAGCGCGGCCAGACCACGGCGTTCGGCGAGCGCCTGACGGCCGAAAATGAAGCCAGCCAGGAGCAGAACGACGGCGCTCGACGCCACCGCCGCCGGACGGGCGTGCTTCCGGATGAATCGGCTCCGCGCCGAGAGCAGCCGCGCCGATTGCACGGCTATCCCCAGCGCCACGATCAGCATGGCCGCGCGGTGAAGCCGTCCCACCGAAAGCATTGGCCCGGCGATGCCAAGGAAGATGAACACCGCGAGCGCGACCCTGACGGGCACCGCGCGACGCAGGATCCGCGATCCCGCGACCAGCGCCAGGGCTGCCACCATGGTTAGCGCCGCGAGTGACACGGGACCCATCCACACGAAATGCTGACTCACCCATACGCGCCCGCCAAAGATGTTATGCTGGAGCAGCCGCACCCCCACCTCCGCGAGACCGGCCAGGAGTGCCACGGCGAGAGCAATCCACAGCACATCCGCGGACCGGAGAGTTTCCTGTTCTTTCGTCATTGATCCACGTGCTCGCGAATGGTGTCGCGGGGCTTCGGAGCCAGCATGATGATGCGCCCTGTCCGGGCCACCGCCACGTAGCGCGGTCGTATGTAATCACCGACGGTGCGGCGCCAGCGTTCGTCCTTGAGTCGCACCTCCGTCGTCAGCCCGCGGTAGTGCGGCGTTGAGAGCCACCCTGCCATCCGCTTCGCCACCGTCGGTTTGACGCGGCGTGTGTGCTCGGGGAACGAATCCGCAGGCAAGCTTCCATAAAGCCTGTCGTGGACTTCCTGGCTCATCAGCACCACCGCATCCGGACGCTCCTCCAGAAACGCCCGCACCCGGAGGCCGCGTTCATCCGAGTAAAGAAAATCATCGTTGATCGGATCTCTCTTGAACACACCGACGCTGCGGGGCAGAGACCACACGTCGGAGTAGAAGAGTACCGGCCGATCAACCCACTCGGCACTGGACAGCAGGACGGCGAGGCGATAACCCACAGACTCGGAGTCGGTTCGAGCCCGGCCGATCATGGGAGCCCGCGAGCGCGGTGGCGAAGCGACCGCGTCCTGGCTGGCCAGTGTCGCCGCGGCACCATGCACCCACCCGGATGCCAGCATACTGCCACTGGGCAGCAGACCGAAGACGTAGGTCATGGACGTAATGGCGAGCAGCGCCAGCACCAGGCGGCGTGCGTGCCTGCCGAAATATAACATTCGACCTGGGGGCGCCAGCAATGCAATGGCGAGCGGAACGATCGCCGCATCGAGGTGCCAGTGGTCGGCACGATTCAGCCCGCTCTTCAGGCTCACGAGGGCATACGCAAACGCCCCCAGCAGGAGCAGGTCCGGACGCTGCGGATCGCGTCCGCGGTTTCGCACCAGGCCACCACCGATCACGACCGCGGCGAAGATGAGCGTCCCGAACAGCGCCAGCGAGTTCACCGTCCAGAAGAACCTGAAGCCTGCCTCCCCGGCAGAGAAGCGGGCGGTCAGGTCCCGCATCTCCGCCAGATAATCCGCAAAGCCGCTGCCCAGCAGAGCGCGCGATGTGACGAACCAGACCGCTGCGGCTCCTGCCGCCACTGCGAGTCCGGACGCGACCACGCGCCATCCTGGCGATCGCGCCAGCACGAGCGCATACATCGCCCCCGCACCGACGAGCGCGGCCACACCCACGTCATGCGAATACGCCAGCTGGAGACCCAGCAGTATCGCAGCGGTCGCGATAACGGAGTGTCGCAGGGGCGCGTGCGCAACAGCCACCATCCCGGCGAGCCCCAGCAGCCTGCGCGACGAGCTCCAGTTCGGGCCGACGAGGGCATTGAACATGAGGCCGCCGACCACGATCAGCGCCGCCAGCCTCCAGTTGCGGTTCGGAACGAGCACCCACACGATCGCGAACAGTGCGGCGTACTGGATCGCCTCCAGGATCGCGACATAGCTGTAGAAGCTGAGGCCGGAATATCCGAATACCTGCGTCCACAACCGCGCCGGATACAGCATGAGCGGTCCGTACAGAAATTCGAAATCCGTGTAAGGGCGTTGCCCGTCCAGCATTCGATGCAGGGCCGTCAGATGGATCTGATCTTCGATGTAGGGACCGCCAGCCGCCAGAAAGGGCGGGAAGTAGACCAGGATCAGGAGCAGAAACACTGCGAGCATCCCGATCTGCAGGCCACGATCTCTCCGCGCGACGCCATGGGCGTGCGCGACCGTGGCCTCGGGCGTCGGAGGCTGTCCGGCACCGAGCAGGGCTGCAGCTCCCGTGACGAGCAGAAGCCAGCACGCGGCAATCACGTATGCAGCCTGCGAGTTGTAGCCCTCGGCGGCAGCAGCGCTCACCACATCGTCGGCGACGGGAAACAGAAGTGGGCCGAACGCGAGAAGCGGCACCAGACCCGCGAACATAGCCAGGCCGAGCAGCAGTTCCCGCGACGGCGCGTCGCTTCTTGCGGCTGTCGATTTCAGGGATTCCCCAACTGCTTGCGGGGAATGGATCTTGCGCCTGCGGGTGCGCACGCTATCACCTCGAAACGTCCCGATGCGACCCTCGCTTCAGGGCTCATAACTCTGTATGCTGGACGCGGTCGCGCTGGTCAACAAGCATGCCACCCGGGCGATGTCGCGCGAAAGCATGGAGACCGCCCATTCCACTGGTTGTCTTGTGTTTTCATGACCGGGTGCATGAATGTAGTACGTGAACCACAGACTGACGAGTGACCTCAACAGACTACGACACGATCATCGTCGGCGGTGGATTCTACGGGTGCAGCCTGGCCACACACCTGGCGAGAGCACACCGTGAACGCGTTCTCGTGCTGGAGGCCGGCGCCGAGATCCTTCAGCGCGCATCCTACGTGAATCAGGCGCGTGTCCACCATGGCTACCACTATCCGCGCAGTCTCCTCACAGGTCTGCGCTCCAGCCTGAACTTCCCGCGTTTCATAAGCGACTTTGCCGATTGCGTGACCGATGGCTTCGACAAGTATTACGCCATCGCGCGCAGCGGGTCGCACGTGACGGCGGAGCAATTCACACGGTTCTGCGAACGGATTTCAGCACCCCTGGAACCGGCGGCGCCCGAGGTGGCTGACCTGTTCGATCGCAGACATATCGAGCGCGTCTTCCGCGTGCGCGAATATGCCTTCGACGCACGGCGCCTGCGTCTGCGAATGCTGGAGGAAATGCACGCCGCAGAGGTGGAATTGCGAGTCGAGCGGCCCGTCCGGAGGATGCAGCCCATCAGCGGAGGGATCCGCGTCGAGCATGGTGTGGGGGAACGCGACACGGTAACGGCGGCACGGGTGTTCACTTGCGTGTACTCGCGGACGAACCGTGTTCTGGCCGACTCGGGTATCGCTGCCCTCCCGCTCAAGCATGAGCTCACGGAGGTCGCCCTGGCAGAGTTGCCGGAGCCGCTGGCCGCACTCGGCGTGACGGTGATGTGCGGGCCTTTCTTTTCGTTCATGCCGTTTCCATCTCTGGGTGTGCATTCATTTACACACGTCCGCTACACCCCCCACGCGGAGTGGCATGACAGCCCGGCCGTGGAGCCTCCCGACCCGTATGCCGTACTGGAGCGTGTGGAGAAGCGCAGCAGGTTTCTGCACATGGTGCGCGATGCACAGAGATACATTCCGGCGCTGGGGGAAGCGCGTCACGTGGGATCGTTATGGGAGATCAAGACCGTGCTGCCGCGCAGTGAGATGGACGACAGCCGTCCGATCCTGTTCCGGCGGGACGTCGGCATGCCGGATCTTTCGTGCATAATCGGATCGAAGATCGACTGCATCTATGATGTCATGGACGAGATCCGTGCGTTAACCATACGGCAGCCGGACTGACTACAGATATGTCGAGCACTGACCTCTTCGTTTCGGTGGTGGCACCGCTGCACAACGATGCCGACATCATCGCCAGCTATGTCGATGACACCATACGCATGCTGGCCGATAACTATGAAAACTACGAGCTCGTGCTGGTCGACGATGGCTCACGCGATGACACCGTGGAGCGCGCGACAGATCTGCTGCAGCGCCATTCCTGTGTGCGCCTGATCCGACTGTCCCGCCGCTTCGGTCAGGAAATCGCCATTTCCGCCGGACTGGATTCCGTGATCGGCGATTTCGTCGTGGTGATGCTGCCGGACAGCGACCCACCGGACCAGATACCGCTGATGATCGAGCGCTCGCGTCAGGGTGCGGGCATTGTCTTCGGCATCCGTCGCACACGGGCAGGCGAGCCGATGTGGCTGCGCGCCGGTGCTTCCCTTTTCTACACGGTTTGCAACCGCTGGCTCGATCTCAACCTGCCGCGCAACTCCACACACTTTCGCGTGCTCAGCCGGCAGGCACTGAATGCCGTGATCCGTACGCAGGACCGAACCCGTTACCTGCGAACGCTCAGCGCGTTCGTCGGCTACGGCAACCAGGGCTTCGAGTATGATCCGGTGCAGCGTCGCACGCCGCCCCGGACCAAGAACCTGGTGGAATCAGTTGACCTCGCCATCAGTATTGTCGTATCCAACTCCACACGGCCGCTGCGGCTGATCACATGGCTGGCCCTGCTCATAAGTGCCTTCCACCTGCTCTACATGTTCTACATCGTGGGGATCTACCTGTTCAAGCCCGGCTTCGCCGAAGGATGGGTCACGCTGTCCATGCAATCCGCGGTAGCATTCTTCTTTCTGTTCCTTACGCTCACGTTCGTCAGCGAGTACCTGGGCCGCCTGCTCGGTGAAGTAAAGGTGGGGCCGCTCTACTATGTGCTCGAGGAGCGCAACAGCTCGATCCTCATTGCCGACGAGCAGCGCCGCAATGTGGTCGTCCATTCGGTGGAACGCACGACATCATGAGTGCGGCCAGACCGCCTGCTACCACCGGCCATTACGTCGTCCCGCACCGGGTGGAGGCCTGGCGGGAACGGCGCACTCGCTACTGCCTTGCGATCTTCGTAATCAACGAGGGACCGCGGCTCCTGGCGCAACTGGACCGCATGCAGCCTTACACCCGACTCGTCGATATCATTGTTGCTGATGGCGGCAGCAGCGATGGGTCCACATCGGCCAGCAACCTGGCAGGACGAGGCGTGCGCACGCTTCTCGTAAAGCAGGGGCCCGGCCGGCTCGGCGCACAGATGGTCATGGCATTCGACTTTGCCCTGCGGGAGGGTTACGATGCCGTTATTACCATGGACGGCAACGACAAGGATGATCCCGCTGCCATACCGGGCTTCATAAGCGCTCTGGAAAGTGGTTGTCAGCACGTCCAGGGGTCGCGTTACGTCCCTGGCGGCGTCGCGTTGAACACGCCCTTCCTCCGCAAGTGGGGTGTCCGCCTCGTTCACGCACCGCTCATGCGACTCGCTGCCCGATGGCCCTACACCGATACGACGAACGGATTCCGCGCGTATGCACGCGAATTCCTGAACGATCCGCGAGTGTCGCCTTTCCGGGCCGTTTTCACGGGCTACGAGCTTCACTACTATCTGGCTATTCGCGCGGCCCGACTGGGCTACCGCGTGTGCGAGATCCCGGTGACGCGCGCCTATCCCGCAGCGGCCCCCGCGCCGACCAAGATCACTCCCATACGCGGTAACCTGCGCGTCCTGCGCGCCCTGTTTGCGGCCTGTCTCAACCGGTTTGATCCGCCGTCGACGCCGAGCGGCCGGGAGACGGTGCATCGATGATGGGACGTCAGGCCCTGATCGGCTACACGGGTTTCATTGGTGGAAATCTCGCCGCGCAGGAGCACTTTGATGATCTGTTCAATTCCTCGAACATCGAACAGATCGCAAATCGCGAATACAGTCTCATTGCGTGTGCGGCCGCGCCCGGCACGAAGTGGTTCGCCAATCAGCAGCCCGAGCTCGACCGTCGAAGCATCGAGCGACTGGTCGGTGCGCTGAAGCAGGTGCAGGCCGATCACCTCGTGCTGATCTCGACCGTGGATGTCTATCCCGTACCCATCGGCGTCGATGAGAATACTCCGATCGACAATCGGCAAAACGATGCCTATGGCCGCCACCGCAGAATTCTGGAGGAATTCGTGGCGGACCACTTCGCTTCGACAATCGTTCGACTGCCCGGCCTCTTCGGGCCCGGCCTGAGGAAAAACGTCGTGTTCGATTTTCTTCATGGAAACCGGCTCGACCTGATAAACCCGGAGAGCACATTCCAGTTTTATGACCTGTCGGACCTGTGGCTGGACATTCAGAGAGTCCGGCGTGCCGCTATCGACCTGATCAATTTCGCAACGGAACCCGTCCGCGTCGCGGACGTCGCGCGTGAGGCCTTCGACTTCGAGTTCAGCAACGAGATGCGGCAGCAAGCGGCAAAGTACGACTTTCGTACGGTTCATTCCGCGGCACTCGGAGGCGACGGGCCGTACCTGCGCTCGCGCGAAGCGATCCTCGGTGCCATGCGGGAATTCATCGCGAGAGAGCGAATCCGTGCGGCTGGCGATCTCTAACATCGCCTGGCCTCCGGCCGATGAGCCCGCGGTAACGCACCTGCTTCAGGAGCTCGGTGTTCGAGGCCTGGAGGTGGCTCCGACCGCCGTGTGGCCTCGGCTCGATGCAGTCACCGAGGCGCAGGCGACAGCCTACCGCTCCACATGGGAAGCGCGCGGCATCGACATCGTCGCGCTCCAGGCTATCCTCTATGGACGGCCTGATCTGCAACTGTTTGGCACGGCGGCGCGGCGTTCCGAGCTGCTGGCGTACCTCCACGCCGTGTTTCGCCTGGCCGCGTGGCTCGGCGCTGGACCGCTCGTGTTCGGCTCGCCGCGCAACAGGGTGGCGGGAGATCTGTCGGCAAAGGAGAGAACCCGCATTGCAACGGATTTCTTCCGCCAGGCCGGTGACACTGCCGCTGCGCTCGACGTGGTACTCTGCATCGAGCCCAACCCGGCTGAGTATGGTTGCGATTTCGTGCAGACACTCAGAGAGGCGCAGTCGCTCGTCGACCGGGTTGATTCTCCCGGCTTCGCTCTGCACGTGGACAGTGCAGCCATGGCGCTGACGCACGATGGCCCGGGTTCGCTCGGCGCCGGACCCCTGCCCCGCCACTTTCATATCAGCGAGCCCTATCTGGCGCCGGTGAACGCAGAATCGCAGGTCGATCACTCGGGCTATGCGGCCGCCCTGCGAGGGCTGGGCTACAGCGGCTGGTGCTCAATAGAGATGCGCGCACCGGACGCCGACGTCCTGCCAACGGCACGCCGCGCGCTGGAGTTCGCGGCTGCCGTGTACGGTTGACGATCCCGCCTCAGGAACAGCCGTTTCGTGCCCGCTGGCATTCTCTCACGATCCTGCGGAGGGCCGCTTTTTGCTACATAAGCCGGTCGACCTTGAGCCGCACAGACAGGACCGGGGACAGTCCAAGGGCCGGTGGGGCAACGATTTCAGTAATAGCCACCCACCGGAACCGTGAGGTCTCAGAGTGGTATTGCCTGACTGGAGCGTAAACTTAATGTTCGGAGCGATGCGAAATTTTATCATTTTAATGGTCACGGTTGTGCTCGCGTGCGGCGATGACGGCGCCGGGCCATCGGCGAACGTCGCATCCATTCTCATCAATCCGAGCGCAGCCACGCTGGGCGTCGGTCAGTCGCAGCAGTTCAACGCGGCGGCGCTGGACGCGAGCGACGGCGTCCTGTCAGGAGCCAGGGTTTCGTGGACCGTCGGGTCCACGAGTATCGCGACCGTCGACCAGACGGGTCGGGTTACGGCCGTGGCGGCCGGTGCTACGAAGATCACCGCAAGCAGTGGCGGTCGATCTGCCTCGGCGAATCTGACGGTGAGTCCCGGCCAGTCAGCGACGGGCGATGTGATGCTGAATCCGGGCGTTGCGTACCAGACGATGCATGGCTGGGAGGCCACGGCGTGGGTCGGCCAGTGGGCATGCGCAGGAGTGCCCTTCCCGACGGAAATCTACCAACGATATCGTGATCCGCTGTTTGACGCGGTGTTCGACCTCGGCATCAATCGGATTCGACTCGAGGTGCGTGCATCTGCCGAACGACCGGACGATCCTTTTGGCGCGTTCCGCGACGGGAGCATAACCGAACAACAGTATACCAGTGTCTGGTACGAGGCTATCAACGACAATACCAATCCGGGGTCCATTAATGCGTCCGGCTACAATTTCACGGAAATGGATCTTGCGGTCGAGACGGCGGTACTGCCCCTGAAGCAGAGGCTTGAAGCGGCGGGCGAGCAGCTCTATCTGAATCTGAACTTCATCAAGTTCAAGGCAGGCGGACTGGACTTCCGCAACAACCCGGCGGAGTACGCTGAGTTCATGGTGGCGACGTTCCAGCACCTGCGCGACCGCTGGAACCTGGTGCCGGACGCCGTGGAGATCATCCTCGAGCCCGACAATACGGAGGGCGGGTGGAGCGGGACGCAGATCGGGAACGCGATCGTCGCAACAGCGAATCGACTGCGCACTGCCGGCTTCACACCTGAGTTTATTGGTCCGTCCGGAATGACCGCCAGCCGCGCACTCGAGCTCTTCGATGAGATGGTGGCCGTTTCGGGCGTACCACAGGTAATCAGCGAGCTGGCGTACCATCGATACGGCACCGCCCCGAGCGCGCAACTTCTGCAGAGCATCGCGCAGCGCGGGATCCAGTACGGTGTTCGTACGGCCATGACCGAGCACATCGGTAGCGGCTACGTGCATCTGCACGAGGACCTGAAGCTCGCGCGCAATTCGGCGTGGCAGCAGTATACGCTGGCGGGTTGCGCGCCCAATGACACGGGCGGCCGTCACTTCCTCATCGACGCATCGAATCCGACGAATCCGATCGTGAGGCTCGCGAGCCGTTCGCAGTACCTGCGGCAGTACTTCAAGTACATCCGGAGGGGTGCCACGCGCGTTGATGCCACCACGGGCAGGAGCGGGCTCGATCCGCTCGCCTTCATCAACAGCAACGGCAAGTACGCGGTGGTCGTGAAGTCTGGCGGCGCCAGCAACTTCACCATTGGCGGTCTTCCGCCCGGTCGCTACGGCGTATCATACACGACGGGTCCGGACGACCACACGGTAAGTCAGTTCGGTGTGGAGCTGCCCGAGATCGTTCTGGAGGCTGGCAAGGCACTCTCGACCGGTATACCGGGACGCGGCGTGCTTACGGTGTACGCGAAGTAGGGAGCTGGATTCTCGTGGTGCGGGCCTGCGGCTCTGACACCCTACTCGTCACATTAGCAGCCGTGCCGGATTCCTGGTGACATTGGCCCGTCTGATCGCGAAGGAGCCTGGTCTGAGTGGCAGTGCGACTCTCCTGCTCGCACTGCTGTTCGGCCTGCTTACTGGTTTTGCAGAGGTCGCCGTTCGGGGGCTGGCCCAGATTGCGGGCCGCCCGGATCCGCTCGTCAGCGTGCATTACATCTGGATGACCCCGCTCGCCTGTACCGCGCTGTTCGTCCTGGTCGCCGGGCCACTGGCCATAGTCGGGAGTCGGCGGCGGATCTCCTCTGCCCTCGTCATGACGCTGCTGCTGTTCCTGGCCGCTCTCGGCCCATTGCTCGCCATGAACTGGCTGGCGCGATGGGCCCAGTTCATTGCCGCGGCGGGCCTGGCTGTGCAGGCGGCTCGCATTCTTACGCCCAGGACGAGCAACGTACTGAGGCTGTCCAGATACGCCGTTCCGGGGCTGAGCCTGCTACTCGTGCTGACGGCAGCCGGGATGACCGCAGGGCAGGTCGTCCGGGAGCGGCGAGCGATCGCAGGTCTCGGCGACGCCCGCGCCGGCACGCCCAACATCCTCCTGATCATTCTCGACACCGTCAGGGCGGCCAGCATGAGCCTGTACGGTTCCGAGCACCCCACGACACCCAATCTCGAGGAGTTCTCGCTGCAGGGAGTGGTGTTCGATCACGCCTGGTCGACTTCGCCCTGGACGCTGCCGTCGCACGCCAGTCTCTTCACGGGTCGGCATTCGTGGGAGCTGTCGACGGATCTCATCACGCCGCTGGACGACACGTTTCCGACGCTCGCAGAGCACTTCAGCGGCCACGGCTACGCGACCGCCGGGTTCACCGCGAACATTCGCTATGGCAATCGAATGATGGGCCTGTCCCGCGGATTCCTGCATTACGAGGGTTATCCGATCAGCCCCGCCATGATTGCGAACAGCTCGACCCTTACTCGCCGGCTGGCGACGAAACTCCTTCGCACCGCCGGTATCGACGAGAAGCTGGTGCGCAAGTCCGGGCGTTCACTGACCGACGACTTCCTCTCGTGGCAGGATGCAAACCCGGGTCGTCCATTCTTTGCATTTCTGAACTACTTCGACGCGCACGCACCTTATCTCCCGCCGGACTCGCTTGCCGGTCGCTTCGGCCCGCGCCGGCAGAAGCGAGCCATGCACGATCTCTCCAACTTCAACGGGTGGAAACCTGACGAGATCGCGGCGGAACGTGCGGCGTACAAGGAGAGCCTGGCCTCGATCGATCATCAGCTCAGCCGTCTCTTCAACGTCCTCTCAGAACGCGGTATACTCGACAATACGGTGGTCGTCGTGACCAGTGATCACGGCGAGCAGTTCGGTGAGCACGGTCTTATGGACCACGGGAACAGCCTTTATGTCCAGCTGCTCCGCGTGCCGCTCATCATACGGTTCCCCCGGGCAATACCTGCCGGCGTGCGAATCGAGACACCCGTTTCGCTCCGTGATCTGGCCGTAACCCTTACAGAACTCAGCAGCACCGGGCCTTCACCGTTTCCCGGTACGTCGCTCCTGTCGCATTTGACTGCCGACACAGCCTCGCCCGCGCCGCTGTATTCGGAAGTGCGCGAAGGTATCCGGACTGCGCCATGGCTGCCGCTCGCGAAGGGGACGATGTACTCCGCCGTGCTGGGGGATTTCCACTACATCGTGAATGGCGACGGAACGGAAGAGCTGTTCGATCTCTCGATCGACCCTGATGAGCTCGTGGACCTATCCGATTCTTCCCGGGCGCGGGCCACGCTTCAGCGCGCACGCGAGGAGTTGGAACGTTTGCGTAATGGCGGCACCGTCACACTGCTGGGCCGCGCGCCGCCACCCTGACAATCTACCTCTCGCGCAGCTCGGTCGCCCTCACAGGGCCCCGTTCGACCTCGTAGCCGTCCCCGGTTACCGACGGCCCGGCCACAATCCAGACCCATCGATCCGGGTATGCCTCGAGCACGGCTGCGCGGACTTCCGGCGACCGGTCCCAGGCGTAGATGGTGTGATCCGAACGCAGGTCTATCGGATTGTAAGCGGCGGCCGACGCATAATCGGGAAAACGGCGACCACGCACGAGGACCAGATCCGGGCCAAAGTCGTGCTCGTTCGCCAGGCGGCGAATGTCAGGCCGCATGCCGCGGTAGTGAAAGTATTTGTCGGCTGCACGCCAGGGTACGAACGTGATGAGCGCGGCCAGGCACAGCGCCCCGGCTGCCAGCAGCACGCGGACACGCGCGTCGCCGGGCGCCGCCGCCCGTTCCGATGTTGCAGGGCCCAGCCGCTCGGCCAGCACGAGGATGCCCCGGGCGACCACCACACAGCACGGTACGATGATCAGGTACCAGTACCTGGCACCGAAATCAGGCCCACCGCTGAACCAGTAGAGAGCGTGGGCGGCGACGATGGCGAGAATGGCGATCAACATCATGCGATCCTCCCGCCGCGGCCGACGCAGGAGCGGCAGCAAGGCGAGAGGCAGGAGTGAGCCGGTCGCCCAGCCCAGCAGCTCCACGTTCACCAGGTACGCATTCAGCATCGTGTTCATCACCACATCCACGGGCCCGTGACCCGGGATTGGATCGAGACCGGTCCAGCCGAGTCCGCGATTGGCCCCGAATCCGAGCGCGTTCGTACCCTCACCGTAGAGCGCGTCGGTATACGCCATGATCGGAAACTGCATCGCCTCACCCGTCAGGTACGCATTGTACGGAAGAGTGATCGCACCGACGGCGATCGCCGCGAGCGCCATCAGTGCGACACCGACGACGCGGCGGCGTGCCCCGAGGGACATGACCCAGAGCGCGAACAGCAACGCCACTGTGAGACCTTCGAGCGGGCGTATCAGACCGAGGACGCCGATGGACACACCCGCGGGCAATGCCCAGCGCAGTCTCCCGCGTGATATCATGCGGGAGACTGCTACCGCGCCGGCGAGCGCGGCAGCGAGCGTGAACGTGTGCGTCAGCAGGTTCATCGACATGAATAGAAACCACGGCGACGCGCAGAGCAGCACGACTGTCATTCGGGATGTACGCTCGTCGTAGAGCCCGCGCACCAGATCATGAGTCAGCAACACGCAGATGCCGGCGAGCAGCGGGTTCACGAGCCACGGCACACCCAGGGCCGCACCCACAGCAAGGACAGCAGGCCACCCCGGAGTTACCGGCGAGTACCAACGGGCCTCCTCATAGGTCATGAGATCGAGGTTGAACGCCTCGGGTACCGGCGGGAGCGGCATCGCGAGCATGCCATCTGCGAAGTAGCGGGCATGAATCAGATAGACCAGTTCATCGGGGACATGGGGGTGCCACTGATAAACGAACCAGCCCAGCAGAGCCGTCACGCAGAAGACATATGCGGCGGCATAGCGGGCGAAGTGATGGGCGTCGGTATTTCTCGTGTCCGCGCTGCCGAGGAATCGGTCCACACCGCCGGCCAGACGGACGGCCGTCTCAACATCCAGAGCCCGCGCTGCCAGCACGATCGTGGCCACGGCCACCAGCTGCGTGAATGCTCCGAACAGGAGGTGCACTCCATACGCCCGGAGATCGAGCTCGGCCACTGCGGCGGTACCGACGAACACCGCCCCCAGCATACCCAGTTTCCACGCGGGAACGTTGCGGCGCAGCCAGCTCCACACGGCACCCCATGTGGCCGCTCCGGCAACGACGACGGCTGTCGTCTGAGCGCCAATCACCAGGAGCCACGGCAGGCCTTCAGGTCCGAACAACTCCCCTGGTGGCAGGAAACGCTGAAAGCCGATGCTCGACCCCGCATTCATCAGCTGAAGCGCCGCCGCCTGGCCGAGCACCGCCAGCACCAGCCATCCGGCTGCCGCGCGCGCGCCGGCCGTCATGAGCGTCCCCGCCCGGGATCAGCAGCTGCGAGCGGATATGCCGGGCCGTCCTTCCATCCCCGCACCTTTTTGCTGATACTCAACGCCGTACCCGCGGGCATGGCGGACCGGGAGCCGGACCGCGCCGAATGTCGCCGGGTCGATTCAACAGCAGCGGGAGCGCACCCTTGCCCGATGGAGCTACAGAGTTGAGCCGTATCAAGGTCGACTTCCACACCCATACCTCCCATTCCCATGATGCAACGCTGTCGCCCTCGGAGCTCGTGGACCGGGCCCGCGCTGCCGGCCTCGATCGCATCGCTGTCACGGATCATAATCGGATGGACGGCGCGCTCGAGGCGGCGGCCCTGGATCCATCCCTCGTCATCATCGGCGAGGAGGTGGATTGCGCTGACGGTACGCATCTCATCGGGCTGTACCTGCACGAGAGAATACCGGCCGGATTACGGATGGAAGAGGTAGTCGAGCGGATTCGCGACCAGGGCGGTCTCGTGTACGCTCCGCATCCGTACGCGTACCTCACCGACCCGGGCGGGAGAGCACAGCGGACACTGTCCGTCGCTGACATGGTCGAGGTCCATAATGCCCGTGCGTTCCTGCCGCGGTGGAACCGCCGTGCGGCGGACGCCGCGCGAGCCACCGGTCTGCCGGGCGTGGCGGGAAGCGACAGCCATTTTGGTTATGAGGTCGGTAGTGCGTTCACGGAGATGCCATCGTTCGACGGTCCGGCAAGCCTTCGTGCGGCGCTCGAGGATGCTCGACCGGTCGGCATTCACACCAGCATGCCACTGGTGCACGTCGCATCCGTCGGCGTGCATGCCATCCGTCTTCTGAGCGGTCGTGTACCGCCGATGGACACCGGGGCCGTGGCAGGTGTCAGTCCGGGAATCCGGCAGCGAGCGCGTAGATCCAGCCGATGATCCGGCCCACGCCGTATCCCACGACGAACGCATAGACGAAGCCGATCAGACTTCCGACGAAAGTGACCGTGTAGCCCGGGAAATAGATTCCCAGGAGTTGCAGGTGCTGTCCGACGTTCACACCACCGCGCACCACGAGCAGATTGGTGGCCAGGAACACACCTAATCCGAGGAGCAGGCCTGTGGAAATGCCCCAGGCGCGCGCGTTGATGCGGAGCACCGCATGTCTTACCGCCGGCGGTTGAACGTCCATCGTACTACTTCCTCATCAGATGTGATCCAGAAAGTCCCGAGCGCCACTGAGCTCGGCTCGAGTCCGAACCAGGAACGTCGATATTGCGAGGGCGAGGTTGCGACAGAACGCGAAGAACCAGCCGGCCACGAAGCCGGCGACACCCGCCCAGAACATGCCGATCACCGCTCCCTGCAGGGACACCGTATAGCCGTAGAAGTACTGCGCAAGAAGGCTGAGGGGGTAGGCGTCATCCGCGCGGACCATGTGAATCAGCGTCATCGCGAATACCAGCAGGCCGCTCGCGACGGCTGCGGCCGTACCGAACGCCCGCTTGTGCACCGGCAGGAACGCGAGTTCCAGCTGCGGTTCGGAATCGCGGACAGTGCTGGTGGAGTTAATGCTGTCTGTTGCCATGATCCGGGTGGTTCGCGTTCGTGCTCAACTGGCCACGGTTTGGGTCAGTTGCGTACGCTCCTCCAATATAGCGATCTGCCCACGGAAGTGCAGTAGTTTCGCCGGATCCGCAGACATGCTGCCAGGAGCTATGGGGCCACCAGCTGAGGTTCCCGTTCGGGCAGGGCCCTGCGATCGACCGCCATGCGAAACCACAGCTCCAGGACGATCAGGCTGAACACCTGCTTGACATAGACGAACTCGCCGGCGTGCATTCGGCGCCGCAGACGCGCGATGGCGTCGGGACGGAACAAGCCCCGCTCCCTCACGGATCGCTCCGACAGGGTGTCCTCCAGCAGGTCGCGGAACGCCGGGTCCTCCAGGTATTTCTCGACAGGAGCGTAGAACGGTCGTTTCGGGCGAGAGGCAACGTCTCTCGGCAACAGGCGCTCCGCGTAGCTCCGCAGGATGTACTTCGAGACGCCCCTGCGGATCTTCAGGTCGGGCGGTATGCGCAGCGCGTACTCCACGAGCTCGTGATCCAGAAACGGCACCCGGGCCTCGATGCCGCTCGCCATCGACATCTTGTCCTGCTTCATCAGGATATCATCCGGAAGCCAGTGCTCGAACTGCAGGTGGATAAGGCGGTTGAGCCACGGCGCGCCGGCAGAGCCAGGAACTTCCTCAAACGCTGCCTGTCCCCGAAGCTGGTGGCGGAACTGCTCCGTATAGAGAGAGTCCGTATCGCGGCGGTCGAACAGGGATATCAGGTGCGCGTAGGCGTCCGGCAGTTGTTGCGGCTCCAGCAGCTCCAGCAGGTCGAGGAGCTTCTGTTTTCCCCTCTGACCGAGGGCACCGGGGTAGCTGAAGGCACGATCCAGCAGCGCGGCCGGCACTGCCGAAAGGGTCGGGGAAACCAGCGCGCGCCGCAGTCCGAGAGGGACTACCTGCGCGAATCGATGTGCCGAGGACAGGACTTTGTGAAAGAGATAGCCACCGAGGATCTCGTCGGCACCTTCCCCGGACAACACCACGGTGACCTGCTTCTTCGCTTCGCGCGCCAGTAGGTACATCGGGATGACGATCGCATCGCCGATCGGTTCGTCCAGGTGGTAGACGATGTCAGGCAGCAGAGACACATCCTGAACGCGGCACTCCACCTCCGTGTGGCGGCAGCCGAGCATGCGCGCAGTCTCAGCCGCATCTTCCAGCTCGTCGTGCTCGAAATCGAACCCCACGGTGAACGTGCGTACCGGCTCGGAAGTGATACGCGACATTGCACCGACAATGACACTCGAGTCGAGGCCGCCACTCAGGTAGGCCCCGAGAGGGACCTCGGAAATCAGACGTCGCTGGATGGAGCGTTCGAAATGGTCGGCGAATCCTTCCAGGTAGTCGTCCGCACTGCCGCGGAAGGGACCCGCGCAGAGCTCGGGCGTCCAATACCGGTGCAGCGAAAGTGCGCCGTCCCGGAACACCGCATAATGCGCCGCCGGGAGCTTGCGGATCTCGCGAAACATCCCGCCCGGTCCAGGCACGTAGCGCAGGGCCAGATACTGATGCAGCGCGGACGGGTCGAGTGTCGGCTCGAATCCGCCGTAACGCAGGATCGCCTTCGATTCCGATGCAAAGAGGAACCGGTTGCCCTGCTCCATGTAGTAGAGCGGCTTGATTCCCAGCCGGTCCCGCGCCACGAACAGCAGCCGCTCCCGGGTGTCGTACAGTGCAAACGCAAACATCCCCGTCAGACGGCGCAGGCAGCCTTCCGGGCCGTGCTCCTCGTACAGATGAAGGATCACTTCGCTGTCCGAGTTCGTGCGGAACTGGTGCCCGCGGGCATGGAGATCCTCGCGCAGCTCGCGAAAGTTGTAGATCTCGCCGTTGCAGATGATGACAACCGACCCGTCCTCGCTGAGGATCGGTTGCTGGCCGCCGGACACGTCGATGATACTGAGGCGGCGGTGCCCGAGGCTCGCGTGGTCCGTGCGGAAGTGCCCGGCAGAGTCGGGGCCACGGTGAACGAGCGCAGCTGTCATACGATCCAGCAGGTCGTCGTCACGAAAACCGGCAATGCCGCAGATTCCGCACATGTCCGTTTACTCGAATTCCACTGTGCGCATCAGCTCGATGCCACCGGCCGAACGCCGAACGTCCACCTTGCGTTCAGCGGCCGGCACCCCCGTTGCGTGGGCTGCGAGCTCATTCGCAATGAAGTAGCGCGACGATCCCATGTGGATGGTCGTGAACACCTCGCCTCGCTCCAGTCGCTGAAACCTTGCGAGCGCCGGTCCGGACATCTCGTCAGTAATGACAATCCGGGTATCTGTGAAGCTCACAGTTCGCCGGAAACCTGCGTCCAGTCTGCGCGTGCGGTGAATGAGGACACGCACGAGCTGCCGTTTCAGCCACCGTCCTGCACCCGCCAGGCGTCCCGCAGTGAGGGTGAACAGGCGGAACCCGGCAAAGCGCACGGGATCCATCACGGGTGTGGTCGTTATCACGAAACCGCCTGCCACCTCGACACGCGCCGAGTCGACACTGGCCGTCCGCGCGGTGTCCAGATACTGCGTCGACGCAACGTCACCGGATGCGAGTACGCCAATGTACCCGCCGTCACTGCATACCAGCGCACAGGCGCGGCGATCGAACACCTTCACCACACCGCCCTTCGCAACGCCGACGTACGCGTCGTAACGGTCGCGCCTCACCCGTACGATCCCCGCCCGGGGAAACCACACGACCGGCTGGTCGGCAGACGGTTCCGATGGTTCTGCGACAGCCACCGTATCGTCGCGCGCCTGCTGCGCGAAAACGAGGTTGTTGAGAATCGGAAAGTAGTTGTAGATATCGATCGACCGAAGCCCGGCCGCGTCGGGAGTGATGGTGTGCGGTCGCATCGTCTCGGCGATCCATGATGCCGCGCCGTGCCGCGCAGCAAATATCTCGAAGGCCGCCGGGTAATAGGTCTGTGTATTGCGGCTGGCGTATTCACCGCCGATGCTGCCGTCCGGATGCACGAAATGAGCGAGGAACGTCATCGATCGCTCGAGTGATGACGCAAGCT
Organism: Longimicrobiales bacterium; assembly: GCA_035461765.1. Taxonomy (GTDB): domain Bacteria; phylum Gemmatimonadota; class Gemmatimonadetes; order Longimicrobiales; family RSA9; genus SH-MAG3. The sequence goes on along the minus strand of DATHUY010000053.1, from coordinate 9,845 downwards.
TCTCATCGCCGGTGAGCTGCCAGAGGCGGGCGAGGTAGAAACTGCCGTGGGTCTGGTAGCCGGGGTCGGCACCGCCATACTCGTCGTACCATCCTTCCGTCGACTGTCGAGCCAGGATTCGATCGACGAAATATCGGCTGCGAGTCGCGAACTCCTGCGCCCCGGTCTGGAGGTGAATGTGGTGCAGGGCCGCTGCTGCTGCCGCCAGGTGATTGGACAGAAAGCCGTGCGTCTCATCGTTGCGCTTCAGCCACCCGCCCGCGCGCGCCAGTGTACTGCGCGTCCGTTCCAGCACATCCGGGGGGAGATCAGCGCCCATGCGGGCGACTGCTTCCGCAACGTAGAAGCTGCTGAATGATGTGGCCGCCAGCGACCGCTCGAAGGGGTATGCTTCGTCAAAGCTGCCGTCCCGGTGCTGAATGGAAGACCAGAAGTCGAGGCCGGCACAGATCCATTCCAGGATGGCACTCTGACGGTAATACGGATTGTCAGCCAGCTCGGTGGCGTACAGATACGAGAGTGTGCACAATCCCTCCTGGAAGCGGGCGCCCGGGAAGTCGACGAACTTCCACGCCCAGTATGTCCGGTCCATGCAACCGGCCGTGCGGCTGAACCGCTCGCGATCCATCAGACTGAGCACGCGCGGAGCCTGCTCGAGGATCGCGCGGGCATAAGGCGCGCGGTCAGTCTCGATGGCGTCGACGACGGCGGTGTGTCCGGGTACCATGGCGTCAGACCGTCTGGAGTGGAGCCATCTGCACACCGCCGACGTCGGTAGTGAAGGTGGCAGGTGCGCCGGTGTCGAGGCTCCGATGCACGAGGAAGCCCGTCTGCGTAACAGCCAGCATTGACTCCAGAGAGATTGGCATCGGACCGCCCGCGCGAAGTGCCGCGATGAACGCCTGCGCCTCTTCCGCGTGACCTTTCGCCTGGTTGAGCAGCCGCCTGCGACGTCGACGGTTTCCAGAGTGCAACGCGAGCGTGCGGTAGTTGTCGAGAATCGCGGTGCGCTGGTCCGCGCATGCCTCCACGTACTCCTTCGCTACGCTCGCATCACCGTCCGCCAGGTAGTGGATGGCGGCGACAGAACCATCGACCATACGCAATGTAACTGTGACACTGTCGCGACGATGCGCGGGTTCCTCCGAATAGCGCACTTCTTCCGCGAATACGCGGCTCGGCAGGGAGCCGGTGAGAAAGCAGACTGTGTCGACGAAGTGACAGACCTCACCGAGTATTCTGCCGCCGCCGACAGCTGGATCGAATACCCAGCTGTCCGGCGGAAAGGTTCCAGCGTTCACTCGATAGGATATGAACAGGGGCGCGCGTCTGCGAGCAAAGAAGTCGCGTGTCCTCACTGCCAGCGGAGCAAAACGGCGGTTGAAGCCCACCATGAGTCGCGGCGACTCCAGCGACAGCAGCAGTTCCTCGAGCTCGCCGAACGACGCCTCATCGATGGCGAGCGGCTTTTCCACGAAGACCGCCTTGCCTGCGCGGAGCGCATCGGCCACCAGTGTCGCGTGCTGGTCATGACGGGTCGCAATCACCACCGCATCAATATCCGGATCCGACAGCACCTCCTCCGGTTCACTCGTGCAGTAGCGGGCACTGTACGCGCCACCCACGGCCTTGCTGGTGAACCCGCTGGCCGTGCAGAACGCATCGAGCCGCACACCCTTGATGCCGGCGAATGCCGGCAGCAGGACTCCCTTTGCGAACTGTCCGGCTCCGATCACGCCCAGGCGCACGGTATCGGCGCCACGCGCAGCGCGCGCGGTCGTCAGTGTGATCCGCTTCTTCGGCGGCGCCGGGTCGGAGTATTCCAGGAGTATCGCTACAGCTCGTTCCCTGCTCTCGCCGGTCACGACGCGGTATGCCGCAGGCGCCTCCTGGATGGGGTAGCGATGCGTGATCAGCGGGTCCAGGTGCAGGTCGCCGCGCGCAATGAGCTCCAGGAAAGACTGCATGTTGCGTTGTTCGGTCCAGCGCACGTACGGCAGCGGGTAGTCCACACCGTGCACCTCGTACGCGGGGTCGTAGCGGCCCGGACCGTAGGAGCGGCTCACCACCAGGCTCAGCTCCTTCTCGAAGTAGGGGCGTCTGCGGAGTTTCATGCCGACGTCGCCGACGACGATGACGCGCCCCTTGAGACGGGAGACTTCGGCGGCGATCCGGAGCGGATCGTCCGACTTCGTGGCGGCACAGACCAGCACTGCATCGGCCCCGTGCCCGCCGGTGAAGGTGGCGACGGCCCCGGCGAGCTGATCGGGTGCGCTCTCGCCCGCATGGGCGCCGAGCTGACGCGCCATCTCGACTTTTGCGGGATCGAGGTCGTGAACGAATACGCTGGCGCCTGCGCAGCGTGCGAGTTGCGCTGCGACCTGCCCTACCAGTCCGAGGCCGATCACCAGGACACGTTCGCCAAGCTGCAGGTCAGCCAGTCGCACGCCCTGCAGCGCGATCGCTCCGAGCGTGACGAAACACGCTGCATCGTCCGGAACCGCGTCGGGGATCTTCGCAGCGAGGTTACGAGGGATATAGTTGATCTCAGCGTGATTCGCGTAGTTCAGTCCGGCACACGCCACCCGGTCACCCACTCGGAACTCACCGGCGCCGGCGCCGGCGGCGATGACTTCACCCGCGCACGAATAACCGAGCGGGATGGGAGACTTGATGAGGTTCCGCACTACCTTGTAGGTACTCCAGTAGCCTTCCTGCTTCGCCTTGTTCATGACCTTCCGGGCGAGGTCCGGCCGATCGCGCGCCTTCCCGATCGGTCCCTTGCGTGCCAGTCCGATCACGGCGCGCTCGGTGCCGATGCTGATCAGCGAACGACGCACGGCAACAAGTATCCCGCCCGGCTGCAACGCCGGCGGAGGCACGTCACCGACGATCAGCCCGCCACCATCAAGGTCCTGAATTACGGCTTTCATTGGGTCATCTCACGGGCTGCTGGTTTTCGGATTGTATTCTGAGCGACTGCACAATGCTGTTCGTCGACGAAATCGTGAATGCGCCACTGATGCGTTCAAGCATGCGTCGGCATGCCGCCCGCTTCCTGGCGCCCGAAAGGTACGAAAGCGTATACAGCCGCTGCTTCCACCCCGACAGCAGTGCTTTCGGAAGCGGGTCGGTGAAGTCGATCAGATGGAATAGCAGGACGAACGGTCCCGTATCCGTGGGTGCCATGCGCTGCCCCGCTGCGAAATACCACTCCCCGAGCACGAGGCTGTAGGACGGATGGAACGGTACGGGCAGGGGCGCGTGCGGTGGCAGGGGCAGCTCGATGAGGTCACGCCCGCTGAGCGGTCGATGCGCTCCGGCCCGTGCCGGTTCCATCCCTTTCGCCGCCCCGCGCCGGGATGCCGCGATCCTGGATGAGTCGTACGCATAGCCGGCGTCGGCGATCAATTCCAGGCACTCAGGGTCGAGTGAGAAGTCGGGCGCGCGGAACCCGTCCACAGCCACTCCCAGCGCCTGCATTATCCTGGATCGGCTGCCAGCGATCTCGTGCTGCTTTTCGAGCCGGGTGAGATTCGCGAGCCGGCAGTGAGTCAACGAATGCGAGGCGATCTCATGGCCCCGCTGCCGAGCCTCCTCGATCAGCGCCCGCTTCGACCTGTCCTCGAGGTCCTCCGCAATCACGAACAGGGTCGCAGTCACACCGGCGTCGTCAAAAGTGTCGAGTGCGTGCCGCAGACCTGACTCGAAAATCGGATCATGCTCGTCTCCATAGCGCCAGCCGTGCAGGCGGAAAATGTGACGGGCACCATCCAGGTCGAGGTGCACGGCGGCGGTCCCCGCTGCCTTCTGCGAGAGCTGCCCGCCCGAGGCGCGCGCATCCATCAACAGATCCAACGGGTCACCAGATGTCCGCCGAGCTCCGCCGCCGGCAGCGGCAGCCGGCGCCACACGGCCTTCATTCGGCCATACCCGCCCAGGTAGTCACCGGGAGGATGCAGTGTGCCGCGGACACCCAGTGCATAGAGCCGCACGGGAACGGTCTCACCGGACCAGCCTTCCTTCCAGTGGATCAGCCCAGTGTCACCCTCCCATGAGATTCCGCAGTTGAAGTGCGTTACGCCCGCCGAAGCTGCATCGCTGATGGCGCGCCAGTAGAGGGCTGTGCCGGCATGATGTGCGAGTGCCGCCGGTGAGCTGTATGCGGCATGTCGCGCGTAGGTCACGCGCCCGTCGCCTACTGTCACCAACCCCCCCACCACCACTCCCTGCACGCGCGCCAGATACAGACGGTAGAGATCAGAGGCGTGGCGGTGCAGCGCGTCGAAGAAACGGCGGCCAGCCTGCGGCGCGCCGAGTGCGCGTCCTTCCTCGACGTACAACTGTACGAATCGACGCAGGTCCTCGCGCGTGCGGGATTCCGTGATCGTCACACCCTGCTCCTCGGCGGACCGGATGCCCCGCCGGTGATTGCGGCGCACGCTGCCGCGCTCCAGACGGTCGAGGGCAATTATCGTGGTGACGAGACCTGAATCGACGGCTGAGAACCCATGCTCTTCCAGCTCGGGCGCTGCGATGAGGCTGCGCACCTCGAGATATTTCACACCCGTGCGCCGCGCCTCGGCTGCTGCACTGTCCATGAGCGCGGCAGCAGTTTCGGGTGTATCCGCGAGCGGCAGTCCCGTGTCCATCTGATAGGCGAGTGCGATCATCTTGGTGCCCAGCAGGGGTACGTTCACGACGAGCACCGGGAATGCACCGACAATGGTGTTCCCCGACCGGGCAACCCAGTAATCGCAGCGGTGGCCGTACGCGTCGCGGATGACGTCGAGCCACTCAGGCGAATGGAACACGTGCGCATCCGCGCGCTGGCCCAGAAAGTCCCGCAACGCAGGGACAGCCGAAGCTCCGAGCCGCTCGACGTGCGTCGTACCCGCCACAGCGGTCATTGCTCGCACAGGGTGGCAACCACCCGTTCGATTGCACGGCGGTCCGTCGCGAGGTCCGTGGGAAGACCGATCAGGCGCCGCGCCGTCTCCTCGGCGATCGGGCAGGTGCCGGGCTGGTAGCCATAGCGAGGCAGCATTGACTCGTCTTCCACCGGGTAGATCGGGGTCCGAATGGGCCACGCGACCAGCTGCACCCCGCGGCGGCGTGCACGCTGCAGCAGCTCGTCCTTGTTGTCGACCAGTACGGGATAGTAATAGAGCGCCGTACCTGCTCCCCTGCCGACATGATCGATACCGGGTGCGGCGCTCAGTGCCGACTCATAGGCCGCACAGCATGCGGCGCGGTGAGCGCGCAGCGAACCGATCCGGCCGAGCCACCGCTCGCCGCGGGCTGCATCCGCAGGCGTTATACGAACAGACGTGGCAAGCACCTCGCGCGCGATCTCGCGGGTGAGCGTATCGCGCGTCTCGCGTCCCCGCAGCCGGCCGTGGAGCTCGTATGCTGGCCAGTAGAGCGCGTGCGGCAGCCGGTTTCGGATCGTGTTCTCGAGGCGGAGAGCGAGTGATGCCGCCGCGCCGCGCACCGGCAGGTCGTCACGCCGTGCACGCACCCGCGCGGCCAGTGACGGGTCTCGCAGGACGGCGAGACCGCCGCTCCCCGAGGGCAGCGGCTTGCCGGGGTTGTTGCTGTAGATCGACGCTGCGCCAAACGTGCCGGCTTTCCCTGCCCCGGCTTCGGGCATGCACTGGGCGCAATCCTCGATGAGCGGCAGGCCGTGCTGTTGCGCGACCTGCGCTACGGCCGCCGCACCATCCGTCAGGCCATAGGTATGCTGGAACAGGATGGCTCGCGGCTCGGCACCCGCCGCTCGTGCGGACGCCGCGTCGAGATTCAGCCCGCCTTTCCGTATGTCGGCATAGACCGGCCGAAAGCCGGCTCCGAGCAGAGCCAGCGGCACCACCTTGCACGTGAGTGGTGACAGTACGACGCCATCACCGGGCACCAGACCGAGCGCGTGCAGGATGGCCGTCAGTGCGTTCCGTGCGTACGCAAACGCCACGGCGTGCGTTGCGCCCACCTCGACCGCGAACGCCTGCTCATAGCGCGTCACCACGTCGTCGCTGCGAGCGCCACCGACCGACTGCGGAATCCCGAGCCCCGGATGACCGGGGCGGGAAGCGCTCGCCGAGAGCACCGGTGATGCGTCACGCAGGCCGAGGCTAGGGCGCACGGCGGAATACCGACAGCAGCATGTTGCCCCGGCCGATCTGGGGCAGAACCGCGTTGGAGACGCCGAGCAGAGCGGCCCGGCTGTAGTAGTTCAGCCGGGCACCGAGAGAGTCACCCAGCCAGTCCCGCCTGAGCTCGCTCGTCACCGATGAGAAGCGGAACTCGCCGAACCCGGCACGACCGAAGGTCTGCCGGATCTCACTGCTGCGCAACGCGCGCTGGTTCGGTGTGAGCCGAGCGAGCGGACGAAGCCGATGGACGACATTCAGGAACATCCACGTGGGCGGATTGTGGGCGTTGGCATCGATCGCAACGACCACACCCCCCGGCTTGACGACACGCCTCAGCTCGGCCGCTACCGCTTCCAGGTTCGTGAAGTGGTGGAGCAGCAGTCCGCAGACACACGCGTCGAGTGACGCGTCTGCCAGGGGCAGGCGCTCCGCGTCGGCATTGATCACGGGCAATGTTCGATCTGCCTGTCTCGCTCCCGCCTCCGCTACCCGGACCGCCTCGATCGAAAGGTCCGCCGCTACAACGGAAAACCCTTCGTCCATCAGACAGAGAGCCTGCGTGCCTGAACCGCACCCCAGATCGAGCACCTGTGAGCCATCCGTGCCCGCACGAGCCTCACGTGCGATGCGACGATAAATGTCGTCATTGAACTGATCGAAGCGCCGACGCTTACGGAAGAGTTCATCGTAGAAGCGCCGCTCCGACTCCTTGTCCTGGCCGATGACCGTCACTGTCCGCCTCCCCTGCTCAACCCGTTGTCACGTCGATCCACAGCCTCGCGCAGCAGCGCCCGGGCCGAGTTCATTCCCGGATCCGCGGACAGCTCCAGCGTCTCCAGTGGATCGTTTCGTATGTCGTATATCTCCTCGCGGCCGTCACCGTCCCGGATGTAATGGTAGGGATCGATCACGACTGATCGCATGTCGCCCCGGCTCACCGGATACGTCGCCGGCCGGAACGACAGGCCCGTCAGGTCTGCGTGCAGTACTTCCGGCGTACGAACCTCCGGCGCCGGTCCAAGCAGCGGCCGGCCGGGGAATGGATGCGCGCGGATGCCGAGCAGCTGCATCAGCGTAGCTGGCAGGTCGCGCACGCTCGCAGGCTCGGCAATACGGGTCGGGCGTGCCATCCCCGGCGCGCGGATAACCAGCGGCACGTGAAGCGATGGCATGTAGAGGCTGTTGCTGTGCGCCATCACGCCATGCTCGAGGAATTCTTCGCCATGGTCCGATGTAACCACGACGATCGTCTCGTCGAGAAGACCACGTGCGTCGAGCTCATCGAACAGAACGCCGAGCTGTGCGTCCAGATAGGCGATCGCACCCTCGTAGGCGTCCTGCTCGGCCCGCACTTCCTCAGGCGTCCATGTCCACCCGGGGATGTCCAGCTGCATGGGATTGCCGCGCGGACCGGGCGCGTACTGTGATGCGTACGGCTCGGGCGGCAGGTACGGCGCATGGGCATCGAAGTAGTTGAGGAATGCGAAGAACGGCCGTGACTCGTCGCGCTCGTCCAGCCACCCGAGAAATGAGCCGTTCACATGCGCGGCGGTCTTGCGTCCGAACAGGTCGTGATAACCTGTCAGTCCCCGCAACCGGCAACCGGCAACGTTGCGGATGCCGCAGCCGAGCGTATTCCCGAGAGCCGAGCTGACGAAAATCTGACCTGGAGAGATGCGATAGTCCTCATAGCGTGCGAATCCGCGGTTCAGGCCGTGTTCGAACGAGCCGTAGAACGTGTTCGCCACGAAGCCCGCTGTCGTGTAGCCACGACTACCCAGGAATTCCGCGAGTGTAGGGTGCTCCCGGTCCAGCCCGTCATCCCAGTCCGCCGAGATCTCATGATGCCAGCGGCCGGTGAACATGCTTGCGTGAGTGGGAAGCGTCCACGGCGCCGTGGCGAACGCGCGCTCGAACACGACCGCATCGCGCGCGAAGTCCTCGAGTTGGGGTGTGGTGCGCCGCTCATAGCCATACAGGCCGAGGCTCCTCGCACGCACGGTGTCCCAGACGATCAGCAGGATGTTGCGTCCCTGAAATGACTCGGGCAATGCAGCAATGCGCGCCCGTTCCATCGCCCATGCGCGCGCGGACACCACGCCGAAAAGACTGACGAGAACGAGTACTGCGCCGACTATGATGTGACGGCTCGCCGCCCAGCCCGCACTGCCGGGCACCGTTCCGCGCCGCCGTCCCATCCAGCCGGTCCAGCCCAGCGTACGACTCACGAGCGACGCGAACGCTCCGGGATGTGCGGCCGCCCACCGTCCGGACTGCACGCCGACACCGACGGCGAGCAGCGCCTTCGCGGCCAGGTGGATCGGTGTGTAGTGCAGCGTCAGCGTGAAGAAGGACAGGAAGGCGAATACGCCGATGACGGGGCCGTATCCTGCCAGCCGCGGCCGCCACTTCGCCACGACGATCACCAGCACAGCGATGACGGAGAAGATCACGATATCGGCGAGTGGCGCCATCCAGACCACGTGCGGGCTGACGCGCACCACCCTGTGCAGGTGAAATTTCTTCACCGCGAGCAGCGCCACCTCCAGAAGGCCCGTGAACAGTCCGAACCAGACCGCAAGCGCCAGGATCCGGCTGGACAGAAGAGCCGGAGCTTCTGAGTGCATTGCCGGATGCGTCGTCCGTCCCATGGACACTGATCCAGTCATCGTTCCAGCCGCATCCCGGCGATGTCCGTGTCTCGCAGGTCGACCGGGCCGGTCAAAACGTCCACGCCCGGCTGCCGCGATTCATCCGGCGCGGCCAGCCGCTTTCCCGCACCGGCCATATACATGAGTGCGCCCGCCGCCGCGAAGGGAATCAGTGCCATACGCCAGCCAATCAGGATGGCCGCCGCACCGCTCGCTCCGACCACCCGGAACAGCTGGTCGAACGCCGCCTCGCCTACACCGAGGCCGCCGGGCGTCACCGGTAACGCGTTCGCGACCATCCCCATCAGAGACAGCAGCGCGGTCAGCCCGGACGCCACCGACGGGACCACCAGACTCCCGATCACCGCCAGCATGATCGCCGCTCCGATGTGCCCTACCAGCGAAACCCCACCTGCCGCGAGCAGAACGAGCTTCCGGTCACGAAACGCGTGCGCGGCGTCGGCTGCCCGCTCCATGTAACCCCGCATCGGCAACCGGTTCAGAACCGCCGCGTACAGGCGCGACGCTCGCACGCGACGCGAGCCGACAGCCCCCATCACGAGCAGCACCGTACACAGCACGCCCGCAGCTGTCGCCACGAGAGACAGCAATACCGGTTCGGTCCTCACCACGTTGGCGTTGAATCCCGCCAGGACCAGCACCAGGGTGAGCAGCGCCAGCAGAGCCAGGACGCGATCCATCAGGAGCACGGTGGCCACTTCGATGCCCCTGTTTCGATTCCCGCTGGCGATGTAGTACAGCTTCACCACATCCCCACCGGTGCCGCCCGGTATGCAGAAGTTGAAGAAGCTGCCGATCATGACCACGCGGTACGCACCGGAGAGGCTCAGCCGAAGCCCGGCGGCACGAAACAGCACGCGCAGACGCACCGCTTCGACCCCGGCTCCGAAAAGCACGCCGAGCAGCAGTGCCGGCAGCACCCACGATGCCTGAAGGAAAGGAATCAGGGCGTGGCGGGCGTCGGTCTTCACCAGCACGTACCACAGCAGCCCCAGGCCCAGGACCACCCTGAGGGCGGACA